>NZ_DAIUCO010000357.1:0-4062 GCF_036846085.1 Noviherbaspirillum sp.
GGGGGAAGGTTGGGATGGGGGTAGTGAGGTCGATCTACTGCATGCAATTGCGCAACCTCACTACCCCCACCCTAGCCCTTCCCCCTGAGAGGGGGAGGGAACCAGCCAAGGCCGTCCATTCGCAGCGTCCCGTCTCAAGGAGCCCCCATGCCCGATCTGATTTTCCACCACTACCACAACTCGCCGTTCTCGGAAAAAATCCGCACGATCTTCGGCTACAAGAAGCTCCCATGGAAATCGGTGCTGATTCCCGCCATCATGCCGAAGCCCAACCTCACGGCATTGACAGGCGGCTACCGCAAGACCCCGGTATTGCAAATCGGCGCCGATATCTATTGCGATACGGCGCTGATCGCCAATGTACTGGAACGGATTGCACCGACGCCAGGCCTGTATCCGCCGGAAATCGCTGGCATGGCAAGGACGCTCGCGCAATGGGCCGACTCGACGCTGTTCTGGACGGTGATTCCATACATCTTCAGCCAGCCGGCAGCGATCCAGAGCATACTCGGTGGCGCGACGCCGGAGCAAATGAAAGCATTTGCCGCCGACAGGGCAGGCTTCCGCGGCAATGCGCCCCGGATGTCGGCCGGCGAGGCAACCGGCAGTTTGCTCGAATACCTGCGCCGGCTTGACGGCATGCTTGCTGACGGCAAGCAGTATCTGCTCGGCGCGCAGCCCTGCATCGCGGATTTTTCTGTTTACCACTGCCTGTGGTTCGTACAAAAGGCGAAGGAAGTGGCATCGATCATCGATCGTGCACCGCATGTGCAGGCGTGGCTCGGGCGCATGGCGGCGATCGGTCATCATTCCCATGACGCGATGCCTGGCGAGCAGGCGCTTGAAATTGCCCGCTCATCAAGCCCGGCTGCCATTGATGCGCCATTCGTCGACACCTTCGGGATTGCGCTTGGCGAACAGGTAACGATTGCTCCGACCGATTATGGCCTCGATCCTGTCGAAGGCGAGCTTGTCATGGCCGCCGAAAACGAGTTGGCCGTGCGCCGCACCGACCCGCAGGCCGGGACGGTGGTCGTGCATTTCCCGCGTATCGGATTCCAGTTGAAAAAGATTTAAACACCAGCACATACATCAGGAGACTTACATGAAAAACTTCAAGGACAAGGTTGCCGTCATCACCGGCGGCGCAAGTGGTTTCGGACGCGAGTTCGCCAACATCGGAACGCGTCTCGGCATGAAGCTGGTGCTGGCGGACGTGCAGCAGGATCAGCTGGACAAGACGAAGGCCGAGCTGGAAGCGCAGGGTGCGCAGGTATTGGCGATGCGCTGCGACGTGCGCAAGCCGGAGCAGGTACAGGCACTGGCTGATGCCACCATGGAGAAGTTCGGTGCGGTGCATCTCGTCTTCAACAACGCCGGTGTCGGCTCCGGGGGACTGGTCTGGGAAAACTCGCTGGCTGATTGGGAATGGGTGCTCGGCGTCAACCTGTGGGGCGTGGTGCATGGCGTGCGTACCTTTACACCGCTGATGCTGGAATGCGCGAAGAAAGACCCGGCGTACGAAGGACACATTGTCAACACCGCTTCGATGGCCGGCCTGCTCAACGCGCCAAACATGGGGATCTACAATGTGTCCAAGCATGCCGTGGTATCGCTGTCGGAAACCTTGTTCCACGACCTGCAGCTCATCAAGGCGCCGATCGGCGCATCGGTACTGTGCCCGTATTTCGTTCCGACCGGGATTTCCAATTCCGAGCGCAGCCGCCCCGATGATGTGAAATCCGATGCAGGGCCGACCGCCAGCCAGCGCGCCGCCCAGGCGGTATCGGAAAAAGCGGTTTCGTCCGGCAAAGTGTCGGCGGCACAGGTGGCGGAGTTCACATTCAACGCGATCGCTGACAATCGCTTCTACATCTACTCGCACCCGAATGCGCTGGGCAACGTCCAGACCCGCATGGAGGACATCATCTTGCAACGCAATCCGAGTGATCCGTTCGAAGCAGCGCCGCACATCCGCGAAATGCTGCAGGCCAAACTGAACGTCAACTAACGTTAGCGGGAGCGACCATGCCAGCCACCATCCGAAGCGACCAATACGCCGCGCTGCCGAACGGCACTCGTCTGCATTACGCCAGCGCAGGAGAAAAGGGAAAACCGCTCATCCTGTTCGTGCACGGTTTCCCCGAATTCTGGTACGAGTGGGAAGCCCAACTTGCCGAGTTCGGCGCCGACCACTTCGCCGTCGCTCCCGACCTGCGCGGATTCAACCTGTCCGACATGCCGTCCGACCTGGGCGCCTACAAGGCCAAGCACATCGTCGACGATCTGCGCCAGCTCGCGGCGCATCTCGGCTACGAGAAATTCGTCATGGTCGCGCACGACTGGGGCGGCGCGATCGCGTGGAACTTCGCCATCGGCTTGCCTCAGCTACTGCATCGGCTCATCATCGTCAATTCGCCACATCCGTATCTGTTCATGCAGGCACTGGCCAAGGATCCGGAGCAGAAGAAGGCGAGCGAATACATGAACTGGCTGAGGGCGGAAGGTTCCGAAAACGCGCTTGCAAAAGACAATTTCGCCGTGCTGGAGAGCCTGCTGAACGGAATGGGAAAATCGCCGACCCCATGGTTCACGCCCGAGGTCAGGCAGAAATACCATGAGTGCTGGTCGCGCGGGCTCACCGGCGGCGTGAACTACTATCGTGCGTCACCCTTGCATCCGCCGACCGACAAGCATGCCGGTCCGTTGAAGCTGCAGCTCGATCCGAAGGATTTCCGCATCACGATTCCGACGCGGGTCATCTGGGGTGAAAACGACATGGCGCTGCCGAAGACCCTGCTGGACGGACTGGAGGATTTCATCGATGATCTGAAGATCGAGCGCATACCGGAAGGCTCGCACTGGATCATCCATGAACAGCCGGAACGGGTTAATCGCTTGATACGCGGCTTTCTCACCGATTGAGCCAACTTCACTTCGTTAATTTCTAGAGTAGCCATGGCACGCGAAGACTTTTCCTTTTTTCACCAGCTCCGCGTCCGATGGGCGGAAGCGGACATGCAGGGCATCGTATTCAACGCGCATTACCTGATGTACTTCGATGTCGCATTCACCGAATACTGGCGGGCAACCGGCCTGCCCACCGTGCAGCAGCAGGCCGAGGACGGCCGTGAAATGTTCGCCCGCAAGGCGACCGTCGAATTCCTGGCTCCCGCGCGGTTCGATGACGTGCTCGACATCGGCGTGCGCTGCGCCGGCTTCGGACGCACATCGGTCCGCTTTATCGTCGAGATTCATCTCGGTGACCAGCACCTGATATCCGGTGAACTGTTTTACGTTTATGCCGACACGAAGGTACGAAAAGGCGTTCCATTCCCCGATGACTGGCGCGCCACCATCACGCGCCTGGAAAAAACACCGCCCCAGACAACATGAAAGTCAGTCTGACGCTAGGCGACTGGGAAAGCCTGAAACCGGAAGCGCAGCCGGTGCGATACGAAGTATTCGTGGTGGAGCAAAACGTCCCGGTGGAGCTGGAGTGGGACGACATGGATCCGGTCAGCCTGCACGCTGTGGCCCGCGACGAACAGGGCAGGGCGCTGGGTACCGGACGCCTGCTCCCGGATGGCCATATCGGACGCATGGCGGTGAAGAAAAACGCGCGGGGAACCGGCATAGGAGGCCGCATCCTCGAAGCGCTGATGGAACAGGCGAGGGCGCGGGGAGACAAGTCGGTAATCCTCAGTGCACAGACGCATGCGGCACCGTTCTACAGCCGCTTCGGCTTCGTGCAGGAAGGGGAAGAATTCATGGAGGCGGGCATTCCGCATATTCAGATGCGGCATGAGTTTAACTAGCGCATGAAGGTTTAGGTCGCGCATAGAGGCTGTGGTTTTCAAATTCCGCTTGGCGCTGCCGTAAAAGTACCGGCCGAGACGGATAAAGAAGCGAAATTTGTTTGAGCCGAAGGCGAGTTTATTTCGCTTCCCGGCTTGGCCGGTACTTTTACGGGAGAAGGAGTACGCGCTTGCAAGCGCGTACCGTTGCGCAGGCGGACAGCATGCTGTCCGAATTCCCTGCTCCACCCCCGAAGGGGCAGCG
>NZ_DAIUCO010000358.1:0-4049 GCF_036846085.1 Noviherbaspirillum sp.
GGACGTGCTGGCCGACTTCCAGCGCGCGGCGCGGATCAGGGATGCATTCTTCGTGGCCGGCGGAAAGCAGCCGTCGATGCGTTTCGAGCTGCGCCCGCTCAGCGCCGATCCGAAGATTGCCGAGCTGCTGCTCGAAATCGAAGGGCAGTCGTTCACCTATGAAAAGGGCGGGCCGGCGGATCCGTCGCCATTCCAGCTCCCGAGCGGAAAGCCGGCCCGCGGCGTGTTCTTCGATGTGACGCCCGAGGCGGCGGGTCCGGTCCTGAAAACCGAGGGACCATGGGCATGGTTCCGCATGATCGACAAGGGCGTCATTGAACCGACGTCCCAGGGTGAACGTTTCAAGCTGACCTACGATCTCCAAGGGCGCAAGTTCACCATGGAGCTCAGCGCAAGCAGTGTGATCAATCCATTCCGGCGCGACGCGCTCGAACAGTTCCGTTGCCTGGACAAACTATAGTGACCCATCCCGAAACTTCTCCCGGCTTCTTCGGCAAGGTGACCACCCACGGTGACTTTGTCTCGCGGCGTTTGCCGACCGCGTTCCTGTCCGTGTGGGATAGCTGGCTGCAGTACTCGGTTCAGCAAAGCAGGGAAACACTGGGACAGGAGTGGCTGAACATTTACCTGTCCAGCCCGATCTGGCGCTTCGCGCTGGCGCCGGGTGTATGCGGTGTAAGCGGCTGGGCCGGCATTCTCATGCCGAGCGTGGACCGGGTCGGACGGCATTTTCCGTTGACGATCGCCGCAGCGCTTCCTGACGACCGGGCGCTCGTCGACTGGATTCAGGGTTCAAAGGGTTGGTACGACGAAATCGAGGGGTTGGCACTGTCGTCGCTGGACTCCAGTTTTTCCCTGCAGGGATTCGATCTCCAGCTTGCGGGTCTGGCCATTGCACCGTCGCTGACCGGATTTGCGCCGCGTTCGCAGCAGGGCCTGTCGTCAAGCCCGCGCCGTCCCCAGGGAAGCTGCGTTCCCATCACGGATATTACCCAGGCCGGTGCCGCGGCAGCCGAATTTCAGGAAAATACGGGCCTGGCTTCATTTCATCAATACAGCATGTGGTGGACCGATGGATCACCGCGGGTCGATCCTTGCTTCCTCGCCGGGCCGAACCTGCCGTTGCACGCATCGTTTGCGGCCATGCTCGACGGCGAGTGGGCGCAGCACGGATGGGCAGTCGGCCTGGTGAGCGCGTAGCGGCTGGATAGGCAGGGGCCGGATGCGCCGTGCGCACCGTTTTGGATTCAATGTCTGTTGCCCACGGAGCGCCCCGCGATTTCGGGGCGCTGCATGCAGGATCCGTATTCCGAATGTCACATCACGGAACGTGAAATCCTAATCCGCCGCAACCAGCAGCACTGTGACGTTATCCCTGCCGCCACTTTCGTTGGCCAGCGCGATCAGCGCCGCGCAGGACTGATCCAGCGTGGCCGGGGTGGTGCGCTCCAGCACTTTCACGATCGACTGGTCGGGAACCTCGCCATGCAGGCCGTCGGTGCAAAGCAGGTACAGGTCTCCCGACGCCACATCATGACCGCGCACTTCCGGTATCACCGAGGACGAGGGGCCGACCGCCTGCAGCAAGAGGTTGCGCGGCGGCAGATCACGGAAATCGCCGGCATCGATCGCATCCTGGTACAGCGTCTGGTCCCGGGTGAGCTGGGTCAGCCTGCCGCCACGGAAACGATACAGCCGGCTGTCGCCGACATGGAACAGGACCAGCGGACCCTTGGCGAAGCTCTGCCAAAACCCCGTCAGCGTGGTGCCCATGCCTTGTCCGTCCGGATTGAAGCGGGCCAGATTTTCCGCATACAGCCGATTGTTGGCGAACTCCACTGCATCGTGCAGCTTGCTGACCGCCTGCATGGCGGCGTCCGACCATGTGCGGTCGGGATCGGTGGAAGGCGCCGGCGGCGTACGCGCCGACCCGGCAGGGATCGTGTCATCGTTGTCCGGATCGGCGGACAGCGGCTGGTTCTTTAAAAATTGCCGGACGGCGCTCAGGGCTTCGGCGCTCGCCAGTTCGCCGGCATCATGGCCGCCCATGCCGTCGCCGACAACAACAAGGCCGATCTCCTCGTCGATCAGAAAATTGTCTTCATTGGTACGCCGGGAGAGTCCGACATCGGTCATGCCAAAGGCCAGTCCGATGCCAAGCTTGAAATAGCGAGAGGGGGAAAGCGGCTTCCAGTTAGTCAAAACAACTCCAGTTGGAACGGTGTAACCGAGGACGATACTATGCACCTGCGGCTTTTTCAATGCTCAAGGTGTAATCGTTTCAAACACGGCTTACTTGCCACAAGCAAATGATGAAAATACACTGCATGTTTCACCGGCAGGCGCAACTCTGTTTCGGTTTTATCGCAAAAGCGCGTCGCATTTCGGTTTTCCAGCCGGTTTATCCACGTTAATGCAGGCACTAGCGTCTAAAATGTCGCTAGTTATTTCCAGGCAAGGGCGGTCTTTCATGAATCAAGACAGGATACCGGTCGATCACTCCAACGATGACAAGGATGTGATTTTCGCATCCGGCGAGGACCACGCCGACCTGGCGGCACAAAAGGCCGCGCTGGAAAAGCGGGTACGCGCACTGGAAGCGGTCGTGAATACCGAACGGAAGCTGCGCAAGGTGCAGGATGAAGTCGCCGCCGAACTGCGCAAGCGCCTGGAAATGGTGGATACGGCGATCTCCAGCGCGGCACAGGCGACGAATTCGCTGGCCGGGGACGCGGGCCATGACGACGACGCCACGGTCATGGTCCAGGCGCCGGACAACGATGCCACCCGTATCGTGCAGCGGGCCCAGCCAACGCCGGTCGTGGCTGAACATGCCGGTCCGCCGGCCGCGCCGCGCAACCCGCCGCCCCTCGCCGCACCGAAGGAAAATCTCGCCCTGCCGGTCGGTTTCAATCTGTTCGAATACCGTATCGACTCGGTGCTGGGCCAGGGCGGCTTCGGCATCACCTACCTGGCGACGGACGTTCACCTGAACGTGAAAGTGGCAATCAAGGAATACCTGCCCGGCGACTTCGCGCAGCGTGCCTCCGACAAGTCGGTCACGCCGCGCTGGCCAGAAGACAGGGAGTTCTACCAGCACGGTCTCGACAGCTTCCTGATCGAGGCCCGCACCCTGGCGACGTTCCGGCATCCGAATATCGTCCGGGTAGCGCGCTTCTTCGAAGCCCACCGTACGGCGTACATGGTGCTGGAATACGAGCGCGGCAAGGCGCTCAAGGCCTGGTGGCCGACGCATAACGATCTTCCCGAACAGGAGCTGCTCACGCTGCTGCAGCCGCTGCTCGACGGCCTCGGGCTGGTCCACGAGTCAGGGTATCTGCATCGCGACATCAAGCCCGACAATATCTACGTGCGCCGTGAGGACGGCAGCCTGGTGCTGCTCGATTTCGGAGCCGCGCGCCAGACGGTGGGGGACCCGCAGGAAGTCGCCAATGTCATTACGCCCGGTTATGCGCCGATCGAACAGTACAAGGGCGACGAACAGGGGCCGTGGACGGACATCTACGCGCTGGGCGCCACCTTGTACTGGATGATCACGGGTAAAAAGCCGCCTGCCGCGGCGGATCGCAGCCATACGCTGGACCCGATGGTGCCGGCAGAGGAAGCAGGGAAGGGGCGCTACAGCGTGGAATTCCTTCGCGCGGTGGATTGGGCTCTGAAAATCGATGCGAAGGACAGGCCGCAGGATGTACAGGAATTCCGCCGCCATCTCTTTGCCGGTCACGTTGCCAGCCTTGGATTGCAGGAAGCATTGCGCGTCGGCGATGCCGAATCGGTGGGTGGAGAAAGCTGGCGCGTTTTGCTCGATTCTCCGCGGCTGCTGAAAGCGCGCCTGGTCCGCTTCGGCCGCGCGGTGATCCGCCCGGCCTCTTGGCCGATGGTGGTGAAGATGACGACGGCGCTGGTGTTTTCCGCGCTGTTGCCAATGCTGATTACCGCGAATTACAACCTCACCGGCAGTATCGAGAGCCTGTCTTCGGCGGAAATCCGGAACCTCGAGCAATTGGCGCAAAGCTCGGCCGGCCGGG
>NZ_DAIUCO010000359.1:0-4014 GCF_036846085.1 Noviherbaspirillum sp.
CGTCGTGGACTCCTATGTGGACCATGCGGCCGGCGTGATGGAGAAGAATGGCGACGGCAAGGTCGCGATTACTCGCATCACGCTGAGGCCGCAAATCACCTTCGCCGGCGAACGGCAGCCGACCGCGCAGGAACTGGAGGCATTGCATCATGATTCCCATGAAAACTGCTTTATCGCCAACTCGCTCAAGTCGGACATCGCCATTGAGCCACCCGAAGGATAAGCATGTACTTGCCGCCGTATTTTGAAGAGCAGCGCCCCGATGCATTGCAAAAGCTCATGCGGGAGCACCCGCTCGGCATGCTGGTCACGCTCGATCCGGGCGGGTTGAATGCCAATCCGATTCCCTTCCTGTACGATCCCGCACCCGCGCCGTTCGGGACGCTGCGCGCCCACGTCGCTCGCAGCAATCCGGTGTGGAAGACATTTTCGCGCGACGTCGATGCGCTGGTGTTGTTCCAGGGGCCGCAGGCCTATGTGTCGCCGTCGTGGTATGCAAGCAAGAAGGAGCACGGCAAGGTGGTGCCGACATGGAATTACATGGTGGTGCAGGCGACCGGTCCATTGCGGGTGATCGAGGATGCGGCGTGGTTGCAGGGCTTGCTGGCACAGTTGACGGACCGGCACGAGGCTGGCCATCAGGCGCCGTGGAAGCTTGATGATGCGCCGGCGGATTACATCGCGAAGTTGCTGGATGCGATTGTCGGACTGGAGATACCGGTGGCCGGGTTAACTGGGAAGTGGAAGGTGAGCCAGAACCGGTCGGCGGCGGACAGGGCGGGGGTAGCGCAGGGGCTTGCGGCACTTGGCGGGTCGGATGCGTTGGGAATGGCTGCGGAGGTTGCGGGGTGGGAGAAGCAGAGATAGCAGGCTGTATTTGATCAAGCTCCTGCAGGTTTCCTCCCACTCGCAGGGGAACGGGGGCGCAGGGATGTCGTGCATCATGCTGCACTCGCGGGCAGGCGACATGTCGCCTATCCTCCTCGCTACGTCTTGCAAATGTTGATGCTTTTTGCAAGTAGGGTGGATAGGTTGAGCTACTACATTTGATGCCTCAACCTCACCACCCCTACGCGGGCCGCCCCATCCCAACCAAGAGGATTGCGCATACGCACAATCCGTTCCGCAGGCGTGGGGCATTGCCCCACGAAACCCCTGCTACACCCCCCTGAAAGGGGGAAGGAGCCTTACGGGGGAAATTCTCGTGTTGCTTATAGCGCAAACGCCGTTACATTCATAAGAACGTTACGGCTTCGCCGCTTTACCGTCACCGCAACCCATCCACAATCTTCTCCAGCTTCACCGCATCGGCACAGAACTGCCGTATTCCTTCCGCTAGTTTTTCCGTTCCCATCGCGTCATCGTTTAGCATCAAGCGGAACCGGTTTTCATCCAGCGCCAGCTTCTGCAGATCCGTCGCGCGCGCTTCCTCGACGTTCAGTTTTCGCGTCACCGGCGCATCGCTTTCAGCCAGTTTCTGCAACAGCTCGGGGCTGATGGTCAGCAGGTCGCAACCGGCCAGTTCCACGATCTGCGAGGTATTGCGGAAACTTGCGCCCATGACCTCGGTGTCGTATCCGAACTTGCGGTAATAGTCATAGATGCGCTTGACCGATTGCACGCCCGGGTCGTCGGCGCCTGTGTAATCCTGGCCGGTGGATTTCTTGTACCAGTCGTAGATGCGGCCAACGAAAGGCGAGATAAGTTGCACATTCGCCTCGGCGCAGGCGACCGCTTGTGGCAAGGAAAACAGCAGCGTCATGTTGCAGCGGATGCCGTCCTTCTCCAGCACCTCGGCGGCGCGGATGCCTTCCCAGGTGGAGGCGATCTTGATCAGGATGCGTTCGCGGGCGATGCCTGCCGCTTCATAGAGCGCGATCAGGCTGCGGCCCTTCTCGATGGTTGCCTTGGTGTCGAAGGACAACCGGGCATCGGTCTCGGTCGATACGCGGCCCGGAATGATTTTCAGGATCTCGACGCCGAACGCCACCAGCAGGCGGTCAATGACCTCATCGCGGGTCTTGCCGCCGTGGTCGCGCACGGTCTTTTCCAGCAGCGGCTTGTACTCGTCCTTCTGTACCGCCTTCAGGATCAACGAAGGATTGGTGGTGGCGTCCTGCGGCGCAAAAGCCTGGATCGCCTGGAAATCGCCGGTATCGGCAACGATGGTGGTGTATTGCTTAAGTTGTTCGAGCTGGTTCATGGAATGGTCCCGGTGTGGGCATCAAAATGCAAACGAGTGCAAATGATAGCCGGATTGGTCAGCTTTTCGGCGTCTGCCTGAGAAAGGAATCGAATTGCAGGTCGAACTTTTGCAGCGACTTTTGTGCATTTTGCATTTTCTTGCGGAATTCCGGTCCGCGTTTCAACGCCAGTCCCACCGCAAGGATGTCGATCACGACGAGGTGCGCCAGGCGTGCGGAGATCGGCGTGTAGGGATCGGTATCGGCACCGAGATCGATCGGCACGACCAGTGTCGCGATGTCTGCCAATGGCGTGCCGCTTGGCGCCAGGGCGATCACGTCGGCGCCGGCCTTGCGTGCCAGCCCGGCGCTGCGCAGTAAGGCATTGCTGTTCCCGCGCTGGGAAATGGCGACTACGGCATCTCCCTTGCGCAGCAGCGATGCGGCGATGCTATGAATATGCGGATCGGAATAGGCGACGGTCGGGACGCCCGACCGGAAAAACTTGTGTTGCGCATCGGCGGCGATGATGCCTGACGTGCCCTGGCCGTAGAACTCGATCTTGTTTGCCTTCGATAACAGGTCGAGCGCTTTCTCGATGACGGCGGCGTCCAGGTGGTTGCGCAAATCGAGCAGAGTATTGATCGACCTGCTGCAGATCTTGCCGACGAGGTCGGCGGCGAGGTCGCCGTGCAGCGGCGGTTCGTCCGTCCGGGGCAATGCGACCGCGAGGCCCTGCGCCAGCTTGAGCTTGAAATCCTGCCAGCCATCGTAGCCCAGCGCGCGGCAGAAGCGCACGACCGTTGGCTCCGATACCTGTGCAGATTTTGCCAGCGCGGTAATGTTTTCAGAGAGCGCAAGCTGGGGGCTCTTCAGTACCGCCTGTGCGACTTTCTGTTCCGATTTCGACAGCGAATCGAAACGGGTGCGTATGGCGTCGAGCAGCATGGCGTCCTGGGCGTACTGCCGCTTATTGCGCTGCCCGGGCGCGGGCGATCAGTGCATTGGTCGATGCGTCGTGGGCATCCGGGCGCGTCTCGCCGGCCAGTTCCGCTTCAATATTCTTGGCTAGTACCTTGCCCAATTCCACGCCCCACTGGTCGAAGCTGTTTACGCCCCACAGCACACCCTGTACGAACACCTTGTGTTCATACAGGGCGATCAATGCGCCGAGCGTGGCGGGCGCAAGCGTGTCCATCAGGATGGTGTTGCTCGGGCGGTTGCCGGGGAAGGTGCGATGCGGGAGCAGGGCTTCGATCTGTTCGTTCGTCGCGTTTGCCGCCTGCATCTCGGCACGCACCTCCTCGGCCGGCTTGCCCTTCATGAAGGCTTCGGACTGAGCGAAGCAATTTGCCAGAAGCACCTGGTGATGGCCGGGCAAGCCGTGCGCCGGCTTCAGCGCCGTAATAAAGTCGACCGGCGTGATGTCGGTACCCTGGTGCAGCAACTGGAAATAGGCATGCTGACCGTTGGTGCCTACATCGCCCCAGATCAGCAGGCCGGTGGCCAGATCGACCGGGCTGCCGTCCGCCATCACCCGCTTGCCGTTGCTCTCCATATCCAGCTGCTGCAGGTAGGCCGGAAAGCGGCCGAGGTCCTGGTGATAAGGGGCAATCGACAGCGAGCCGTAGCCGAAGAAATTGCGGTACCAGACACCGAGCAGCGCCATCAGCACCGGCATGTTGCGTTTTAGCGGCGCAGTGCGGAAATGCTGGTCCATCGCGTAAGCGCCGGCAAGGAATTCGCTGAAACCGTCGAAGCCGATGGCGAGTGCGACCGGCAGGCCAATCGCCGACCAGATGGAATAGCGACCGCCGACCCAGTCCCAGAA
>NZ_DAIUCO010000360.1:0-3986 GCF_036846085.1 Noviherbaspirillum sp.
GCGGCTCCGATTTGCGCGGCACAAAGCAGTGCTTTGTGAAACCCCGCGCTCATCCCCTGCGAGGGGGAAGGAGCCGGCTCGCTTACAACCTTTCCACGTCACCCCTCGCAAGCGGCTGCGATTCAGCCGCCGCAACGCATGCATTGCGAAACCCCGGCTTCATCTCTTACGGATGGAAAAAGCTGATCAAAGCTTGCCTGTCCAGTCAGTCCGTCAATCCTCCCTCAACAACCGCCGCAACACCTTCCCCGCCCCCGTCGCCGGCAATTCGCTCCGAAACGCCACCTCCCTCGGCACCTTGTACGCCGACATCTGGTCGCGGCTCCAGGCGATGATTTCTTCCGCCGACACATCGCCCGCATCCGGCTTCAGCACCAGCACTGCCCTCACCACTTCGCCCTTCTGCGGGTCCGGCACACCGATCACCGCCGCCTGCTTCACGGCGGGATGCTTGACGAGGATGACTTCCACCTCTTCGGGGAAGACGCTGTAGCCGGAGACCTTGATCATTTCCTTGAAGCGGCCCGAGAACGTCAGGTAGCCGTCGGCGTCGAGCGTGCCCATGTCGCCGGTATGCACCCAGCCGTCGCGCAGCGTCGCCGCCGTGGCATCCGGCTTGTTCCAGTAGCCCTTGAAGTTGCCTGCACTGCGCAGCACGATTTCACCCATTGCACCGGGAGGCAGGTCCTGTCCGCTCTGCTGCTCGACGATTCGGCACTCCACGCCGGGCATCAGCACGCCCTGCGTGCCCCACTTGATCGCGTCGCGCGGCGTGTAGGTATCGCAGGTATGGGTCTCCGACAGGCCGTAGGCAGCCTCGAAAGTCTGGCAGCCGCCGGCGAACTCCTGCCATTGCTGCGCCAGCTCCCTGGTAAGCGTGATGCCGAAACTGGTGCAGGGATTGATGCGCAGCGACCGCAAGTCGTAGTTCCTTGCCTCCGGCACCTGCATGATGGCCACGTTCATCGGCGCGATGCTGTACCAGTTGGTCACTTTGTAGCGGTCGATCGCCTGCAGCACGGCGACCGGATCGAAACGATGCAGCAGTACCGCCGTGGCACCGCTGTACATGGTGACGTTGATGCCCATCAGCATGCCGGCGATGTGATACATCGGCGCGACCGCCAGCAGAATGCTGCCGTTGTCGACGCTCCCTGCATAGTTGGCGCCGGCGGTCTTGAACAGCGCGTTCCGGTAGGTCAGCATCGCACCCTTGGGCATCCCGGTCGTGCCCGACGTGTAGGTCATCAGCACCACGTCATCCATCGACAGCTCCGTCGCCGGAAGGGTGCCCGCCGCACCGTCGAGCGCGTCCAGGAAATCGGTCGTGCCTTCCGGCCGTATTTTCGGCGTGCGCATCTCGGGCGGCACGGCGATGTCCGGCTGCTGCGGCAGCAGGTCGGCGTAATTGGTCAGGAACACGTGCCGCAACGCCGTCGTCGCCAGCACCGACTGCACCACCGGGTACAGGCTGTCGGCCGCCACGATGACTTCGGCGCCGAGGTCGCCGACCTGGTATTCGAGTTCATGCTTCTTGAACAGCGGACTGCAGGGGCTGACGATCGCCCCCAGTTTCTGGATGCCGAAGTGCGCGATCGCATATTGCGGGCAATTGTTCAGAAACAGCACTACCCGGTCGCCCTTCTTCACGCCGAGCCCGTGCAGCCGGGCGGCGAACCGGTCGCTGAGGCGATCGAGTTCGCCGTAGGACAAGCCGGCGCCGTACCAGATGTAGGCCGGCTTGTCGGGTTGCGTGCGCGCATGCTGGCGCAGGTATTCATGCAGCGGCTTCTCGCCCTGGGTGTAGTCGATTGATTGCATCCAACACTCTCCTTTGTATCGATCTTGTGCATGCCAGCATGATGTTGCGAAATGGAGATCGCATTGATCCAGCGCAAATCCGGCAGGCTTTCAGGCCATACCATACCAGACGGTAGCATCTTTATACCGGCTGGTATATTGTTGCGGACACGGGAACCTTCTTCCCGACATTTTCCGGAACTGCATGAAGAAAAGTATTGCACAAAGGGCGCAGCAGCAGCGGCAGACAATTGTCGACGGCGTGCACGACCAGAAGCGAGAACGCATTCTTGAGGTGGCGCGCGAGCTATTCTTCCGCCAAGGCTTTGCCGGCACGACGATGGCGGACATCGTCGAACAGCTCGGCGTGACCAAACCCTACGTGTACTACTACTTCCCCAGCAAGAATGATTTGTTCGAGACACTGTGCTGGCAAGCTTCCCATGCCTGCCTGACGGCGATGCATTTCGACAAGGATGATCCGCGCACCGCGGTGGAAAAACTGCACGAGGGATTGCATCGCTTCGCCGCCGCCAACATCGTTCACTTCAAGGCCGGCACCTTTTTCTATCGCGAAAGCGGCGTGCTGCGGGCACCGCTGCAACGCAAGCTGCGCACGCTGGCGCGCCGCTTCTACGACGAACTCTGCGAACTGCTGGAACAGGGCAGGCAGGATGGCAAACTGGACTTCGACAATACCAAGCTGACCGCCCTGGCGATCGGCAGCATCGCCGGATTCATGTACACCTGGTACCGGCCGGACGGCCGCATCAGTCCCGAAGACATGGTCGGTCAACTGCAGAACATCCTGCTGAAGATAGCCGGCGCCAATGCGCCCGCCATGAAAAGGAAGGCCGCCGGCAGGAGAAATTGATACATCAAAGACGGGGTGCGAGGCCGCCTCAGAAAGCATGTCCGCACCTGCCATTCACAACCTGGAAAGAGACGAGTACATCATGAGGAAAACATTACTTTGCCTGTCGCTTGCCGCATTCTCGGCGCACGCATCCGCCCAGTCTTCCGCGCAGGGGACGTTCAAGGTGGCATTCATCGATCCGCTCAGCGGGCCGTTCGCCGAGATCGGCGAGCTGATGCACACCCACATCAAATATGCGATCGAGGACATCAATGCCAAGGGCGGCGTGCTGAACGGCACGAAGATGGAATTGATATCCATCGACAACAAGCTGTCGCCGCAGGAAAGCCTGATTGCGCTGCAGAGTGCGATCGACGCCGGGGCGCGCGTCGTGTTCACCGGCGGCTCCGGCTCCACCGCGGTCGGCGCAATGGTGGAGGCCGCCAACAAGAACAACGAACGCAATCCCGACAAGGCGATCCTGATCGTCAATCATTCGTCGATCGACCCCGAGCTGACGGGCAAGCGCTGCAGCTTCTGGCATTTCATGACGGAGGCCAACACGGCGATGAAGATGAAGGCACTGACTGCCTTCATGAAGGAAAAGCAGGACATCAAGAATGTCTATCTGCTGAACCAGAACTATGCACATGGACAGATGTGGGCCAAGCTCGGCAAGGAGATGCTGTCGTCGGTGAGACAGGACGTTAAGTTCGTCGGCGAAGACCTGCATCCGATCGGGCAGGTAAAGGACTTCTCGCCCTACGTCTCGAAGATCAAGGCAGCCGGCGCCGATACCGTCATCACCGGCAACTGGGGCAATGACCTGAACCTGCTGGTGAAAGCCGCCGCTGATGCCGGCACCAACCTGCGCTTCATCAACCACAGCGCCGGCGGCGTGCCGGGCACGGTGCTGGCCGTGTCGCAGGCGAAGGCAGGCCAGCTCACCTGGGTGGGCGAGTGGCATCCGAATGTGGAGAACCCGAAAGTCACGCCGGTCGCCAACGGTTACAAGCAGCGCTACAACAAGAGTTTCCTGGCGCCGCGCATCGAAATGTCACCTCGCATGATCGCCGCCGCCATCGAGAAGGCCAAGTCCATCGATCCGCTGAAGATCGTCCTTGCACTGGAAGGCACGAACTACGGCTTCCGCACCGAGACCGTCGTGGAGGGCAAGGACCTGGCGTTGCCGACGGAGTGCAAGATGAAGAGGCCGTCTGGGGCGTGATGGCGTGAGTCGGGCAACTTGCGGCTTCGCTTTGCCGTGAAAGTTCTGACTATTTGACCGTTTTGACTATTTATTTAATATCGCCGCACGGCTCCTTCCCCC
>NZ_DAIUCO010000361.1:0-3962 GCF_036846085.1 Noviherbaspirillum sp.
CGCCAGTTTCGCGGTGATGCCGTAAATCGAAAGCTGGGGGTTGGCGCCGATCGAGGTGGGGAAAAGCGAGCCATCATGCACCGACAGGTTCACGACGTCACGATAGCGCCCGTTGGATGTCACTACCCCCAGTCGCGAGTCGTCCGACATCGTGCAGCCT
Source organism: Noviherbaspirillum sp. (assembly GCF_036846085.1). Taxonomy (NCBI): domain Bacteria; kingdom Pseudomonadati; phylum Pseudomonadota; class Betaproteobacteria; order Burkholderiales; family Oxalobacteraceae; genus Noviherbaspirillum; species Noviherbaspirillum sp. Next base: position 161 of record NZ_DAIUCO010000361.1, read on the forward strand.
CCCATCACGTGCGCTGAAACGACGCGCGTCAGCAGCGGCTTAAAGGGCAGGGCTTCGATGGATTTTTTGGCTGTTGCCCAATTCGAGTAAGGCGCCGCCATCTCGTGGACCGGATAGACCGATTTTGCGCCAGCAGCGAATTGTATCTCGGCCATCGATAAAAATGCGCGGCGTGCACCATCCCATACTGCTTCCGATATCGGATAGTCGAGCACCGGCGAGCCGTCACTACGGAGTTGCACTTCGCCGCCGATGGAATCTTCACTGAAGCCGTCCCGCAACAAGGCGATCAGCGCATGGGCATGGGCGAACTGCTTCATCAAGTCGGCATGCTGCGAGCCGTAGCCGGGCATGGTGGATGCGAACAGTAGTGGATGCAGCGGCGGCGCTTCAAGCTTGTAGCCGATCGGTCCATCAATCGCTTGCGTATCAAGAAAATGATCCGAGTAGATGGTTTGCGGCGCGCCGGCGAAACCATCGACTTTTTGATCGAACAGTCCGGCGGACAATACGGTCGGATGAAGAAAGGTACGCTTTCCCAGTTGTGTACTCGGATCCGGGGCATTGGAGCGCAGCAAGAGCGCAGGCGAGTTGATCGCACCGCCGGCGATGACGAAATGGCGTGCCCGGATGATGACTTTGAATCCTGATGCAGACAGTCCATTTGCGTCGAGCGCGGTGCAGTTCAGCGCCGTGACGGCATCGTTCCTGAATATGAGCTTTTCCGCCCTGGCGCGAGTAAGGAGGGTCGCGCCGTGCGACAGCGCTGAGGGCAGCGTTGTCACCAGCATCGATTGCTTGGCATTGGTTGGACAACCCATTCCGCAGTAACCCAAATTCCAGCAGCCCTTCACATTGCGCATGATTGCCGCTGCCGGTATGCCCAGCCTGGCTGCGCCGCGCTTCAGCAGATCATTGTTTTCATTCGGCGGCGTATGCCATACGCTGATGTTGAGACGTTGCTCCATCATCGCGAACCATGGGGCAAGCGCTTCAGACGTATAGTGCTTCAAGCCAAAATGCTTTTGCCAATGCAAAAGCGTGCTGTCGGGCGTCCGGAAACTAGATGTCCAATTGATGGTGGTCGATCCGCCTACGGTACGCCCCTGAAGAATATTGATCGCCTTGTCCATGGTCTTGCGCGCGGCGGATTCCTGGTACAGCGCCGGATATGCCTGCGCTTCCCGCATCTTGAAGTCTTTGGAGGACTTCAGCGGACCTTCCTCGATGATCACTACCTTCAAGCCAGTCAATGCAAGGATCTCGGCGGTGACGCCGCCGCCGGCGCCGCTTCCGACAATCGCCACATCCGCCTCGATCGTGCGGTCCTGCGTAAGGGCTGATGCGTCGATGACGGACCATCCGGAGGCGATGCCTGCTGCGAATGGGTCGGGAATCAGGTTCGAAGACATGGATTCAGCTCAATTCTTTCATCGGGCCGGGGTAGCCGATTGTTTGCCAGGTCGACTCGTCGGCGTACCACGAACCGGTAATGAGATCGTGCAAGGCATGATAAGCGCTCTGCATCAACGCGAAACGGTGGTTGCGCCAGCCTTCCAGGAACGCCTGGACCTGTTCCGGCGAGGCTTGCGGCCATTCCTCGGTCAGCCCGGCAAGCAACCGGCGGCTTGGTGCAAGGGTCAACAGGCCGAACAAATCCTGGATCTCTTTCTGGGTTGAAAGTGGCAAGCCTGAGATCGCGTCCTGCACGCGATGCAAGGCCGTGTCGATTGCCTCGACGGTCGGTACTATCGCGCCTTTGAGTACCACCGGAATGATTGCCGTCAGAACCGCTTTCGCGTCCTGGTTCATCCTGAAGGCTGCCGACTGGTCCGTTCCGTTGTGCAGGAAGCGATACAAGCCGCCAGCCGCCGTCAGGGTCAATGTGCCGATAAGGCCTGCTTTCAGGAAAACACGCCGGGATTGGATGTCTGCCATGTCTTTTATATTTGTGATTTTTCGCAGTGTACTCCAAGCGTCGGGCCTGTTTCCGCGGCGGACTAGAGCTTTCGTTCTAGAATTCCGCTTATCAAAATGAAGAACGCAGGGCATTCTTCATTTTTCGGGCGCCAACGCTTGTACGGCACATCATGTCCAAACAGGAAATTATTTTCAGGCTGCGCAAGGCATTGCATGACGCCGCTTCGCAGCGTCAATCCGTCAAGCAAAATGGTGACGTCCTCGCGGCCCGGCTTGCCGTCAAGCGCTTCCAGTCCTTAAGAATGGTGACCACCTATCGCGATCTTCTCGATTCCCCGGAGACCCGCGCCGCAGCGCTGTTCTTCCTTAACGACTTGTACGGGCCGGAGGACTTGACGCAGCGGGACAGCGATCTTGAACGCATCGTTCCAACGATGGAGAAGCTCCTTCCAGCCAGCGCATTGGAAACCATCACGGAGGCGCTTGAGCTCGACGCGCTTTCGGAACATTTGGATGCCGAAATGGCGTCGCGTCTCGGGGCAGAGTTTTCAGCGGCAGAGTACATGGAAGCCTACCGCTTGACTTCGCGTGCCGAACGGCAAAGGCAAATTGCGCATGTTAGGTCGGTGGGCAGCGCCTTGTGCGAGCTGGTCCGGCTTCCCTTGATCGGCGGTACGCTGAAAGTCATGAGAACACCGGCGAAACTGGCCAGACTGTCGGAGCTGCAATCATTTCTGGAGCGCGGATTCAAGGCGTTCAAGGAAATGCGTCGCCCTGATGCGTTCGTCGATACGGTGGTCCACCGTGAGAGTGGGATTCTTGGCAGGCTTTATGCCGGTGATCCAGAGCCATTCTGAAACTGGATGCTGAAGGGCTGCCGCACGAGCGGCTCTTCCGATTGTGATGCTCGATGCGAACAGCTGCTTGTGGATGTATGCATCTATTTCTTAGTCTGATCGGAAATTTGCCGCAATCAAGCTTGGTCGGGCACGTCAGTTACATCAACCAGCCGTGTTCCCGCGATGCGGTCGTGAAGGAATTGACGCTGCGGATCAGCGTAGATGGCCAGTGCCCATAGCACCATGTTTGCCAGCGGTATCACCACCAGCATCCAGCCCTGCGCGCCGATCGCCCGGGCCAATGCAAGGCCGGGCACGATCCAAAGCAAGGACAGGAAATAGCGTGCAATCGCCCGCAGAGTCGTCGGATCCCCGCCATTCCCGGCAACAAGCCTGATTCGCCATGTTTTCATTGCCAGCGTCTGGCCTCGATGCGTCCAGAACCAGACGAAATACAGGCCCAGCACGAGGAATAGCCAGTATTGCAATGCGCTGCGTAAATAGAGCGCGTGCCTTTGCTCGAGCAGCGTGGAGAATATCCATCCGGAGATGAAAAGAACGCCAAACAGCAGCATGGCTTCGTACACCATGCTTGCCAGGCGGCGTTTCAAAGTCGGGGCAGGGGGAAAGCTCAAGATTGATATTTACTTCGATACGGGTTGGGTCGCTTGCTGAAGTGGAAACTTGCCGGCCGCTTTCGGCGTCACGGATTCTTCCAGTACAGGCTTGGGCGTGGATTTGATCGGAGGTACAGGCTTGGTGGTTGCCTGGGACGGACGCGGTAATGTCGCAACGGTTTTTTTGGCGGCGGCGTCTGCAGCCAGCTTCTTTTTCTGTTCTTCCGAAAGCTGTTGATATTCCTGCCACTTCTCTGACTTCTGATCCGGGTTCAGTTTTTTTGCACGTGAGTAACTTTCCCGTGCGATCCGGCGCTCGTCCGGCGTAAGCTTCACCCATTCACGCATACGGTCCTGTACGCGTTGTTGTTCGTCAGGATTCATTGATGCGTACTTGTTGCCGATTGCAAGCCATTTCATCTTGCG
>NZ_DAIUCO010000362.1:0-3927 GCF_036846085.1 Noviherbaspirillum sp.
TCAACACAGAAACTGCAGACAAGGTTTGAACAAAACCTTCCCACGCCGCTGACACCTCCACAGTCCGGCACACAAATTTCAGCGGATGAGCTCCAGCAAAAGGCTTTCTCGGCACCAACCGTCCCGCTAATAGCGCTGCGCGTCAAGTTGTCCCTCAGCCGTTTCAGCAAAATGTCTCGAGGGCTGACGCGGGCGCACCGCTTGATCGAAAAAACCTGCCTGGAACGCTATGCGATGCAGCGCTTGAACAAGGATGGCACCCTCTACACGATCGCGGTCCCGTCGCCGTCGCGCGAGGAGCTTTCAGAGGCCATCTATACCTTGTTGGACGACATGTACCGGGTTGCCGGAGACAGCGAATGTACCCTCGAAGCAACGGTTCAGGACATTGCAACGGGAGAGCGCTGGGAATAGTTTCCGGCCTGGGGGGACGCTGAAGACCAAAGCGGCCTGTAGCTATTGACAGGGACTCTGCGCATCTATGGCCTCGCATTGAAACCAAAATGACAACGCTAACCGAGACCGCCTATCCGTACCTCAAGCCCGAGATTTCCCCACATGAACTGAACACCGCGTTTACACCCACCAAGGATGAGGTCGCCTTTGTAGAAAGCCTGCGTGGGCGAAGTCTGCAGCGCGTGGCAACGCTGATGTACTTGAAACTATTCCAGCGCCTGGGCTTTTTCCCGCAGCTAAATGCGGTGCCCTCTGTCATCTGCGAGCACATTGCAGAGCAAATTGGACTCTCCATTGCCCCGCAGCAAAAAGATCTCAAACGCTTCGAGACGTCTGGCGGGCAGACGAAAACTCTCAATGCGGTGCGCGAGTTCATGAACGTGCGAAAGCTCGACGCAGACGGCTGGGAGTGGCTCAAACAACGGGCGACAGAAGCGGCTGATACCAAGCATTCAGTCGTGGATATTCTGAACGTGATGCTGGAGGAGCTCGCGCATCATCGCTACGAGCTCCCGGCGTTTTCCACGTTGGACCGCATGGCGTTTGGCGCCAGGGAGGCCAGCAACAGCAAACATTTTGCAAGCATCACCAATCAGCTGGACGAAAAGACCAAGGATTTGATCGACTCGCTGCTCAAGGTCGAGCCGGGTGAATCGGTCTCCGGCTGGCAGATGCTCAAACGAGAGCCCAAACGGCCCACCAATAAGGAAACTCGCAGCTACCTGCAGCATGTAAAACGTCTTCAGCACCTGGTCGAATTGCTGCCACGGCCTGAGATCCCGGTGCCCAAACTGAGGCAGTTCCGCCATCTTGCACGCGCGATGGACGCGGCAGAAATGACCGAGCTAAAACCGCTCAAGCGCTACGCATTGGCCGTAATCTTGATTCGCACGCGACATGCACAGGCGCTCGACGACGCTGCGGAAATGCTCATCCGCATGATGCAGAATTTGGAAAATTCGGCTCGGCAGAAGCTTCTGGAGTTCCAGCAAGACAGACTTCAGAAGACGGATATGCTGATTGGTCAGTTGCGCGATATTCTGGATGCCTACCAAATCAACGGAACAGATACCCAGAGAGTCCAAGCGATCGGGTCCACGCTAAAGGCCGATGTCGAAGCGCTGGTTTTGGACTGCGACGAACTCCTGGCTTACGCAGGCCGCAATTACCTTCCGTTCCTTCTTCAACCATACAAGGCAGTGCGCGCCCAGTTGTTGAACTGCGTGGAGATCACGGCGCCAAAATGCAGCTCTGACGACACGACCATGGAATCGATGATCGATGCATTGCATAGGCTGCGAACTTCCAGAAGCCAGACGGCGACACTCAGTGAACTGAACCTGGATGTGGGATCGTTGAAATGGATGCCGGCCCAGTGGCGAAAACTCGTTTTCGTCGACTTGGAAAATGCCCATGACGCCATCATCGATCGACGTTATTTCGAGCTCGCCGTTTTCCAGCAGATCAAGGAAGATTTAAAATCAGGGGATCTTTACATTAAGCACGGCGAACGCTACGATGATTATCGAGAGCAGCTGGTCGATGACAATACTCTGGCTGCAGAACTTGAAGACTATGGTCGGGTGACGGGGATCGAAACTACGCCGTCAGCACTCGTGGATATTCTGCGGCAGCAGTTACTCGCGAAAACGCAGCAAATCGACGACGCCTTTCCTAAGAATGCGCACGCAGAAATCATCGACGGGCGCCTCATTCTGAAAAAACCAGCCAGATCCGAGCTGTCTGCCGCCACCGTCGAGCTGGAACAGGAACTAACGCAAAGAATGGTGTCCACCGGCATCGTCGATGTCCTGACCGACGTCGAGTGATGGTTGGACTTACACAAACATTTCAGGCACGTCTCTGGCGCCGATAGCCGTCTGGAAGAGATTCGGATGCGCCTGCTGACCACTCTCTTTTGTTATGGCTGCAACCTGGGTCCCGAGCAAACCGCGCGCTCCATCAAAGGCATGAGTCGCAAGCAAATTGCATGGCTCAACCTGAAATACGTGACGGAAGACACCTTGGATAAGGCGATCACCTCCGTCGTCAATGCCTACGATAAGTTTGAACTTCCCGCATATTGGGGTACCGGAAAACACGCGTCTGCAGATGGAACAAAGTGGAATCTCTACGAGCAGAACATGTTGTCCGAATACCATATCCGCTACGGCGGCTATGGGGGCATTGGCTACTACCACGTATCGGACAAATACATCGCACTCTTCAGCCATTTCATATCGTGCGGAACCTACGAGGGTATCTACATTCTCGATGGCCTGATGGGCAATATGTCTGATATCCGTCCCGATACCATTCATGGTGACATACAAGCACAGAATTATGCGGTTTTCGCCTTGTCCTATCTGCTGGGTATCAAGCTCATGCCACGGATTCGTGGGATTAAAGACCTTAACCTCTATCGTGCCGGTCCGAAGGAAAAGTACAGCAATATTGAGCCGCTGCTGTCAGACTCAATCAACTGGAATTTGATCGAGACCCACTTGCCTTCGATGCTACGGGTCGCGGTGTCGATCAAAGTAGGAAAGATTGCACCGTCGGCGATTCTTCGGCGGCTAGGCTCTCAAAGCCGGCGCAACAAGGTCTACACCGCATTTCAAGAGCTCGGCAGGGTGGTGCGTACCTTGTTTCTGTTGGAATACATCGGCGATGTCGATCTGCGACGAGTCATTCACGCAGAGACAAATAAGAGCGAGCAGTTCAATGCGTTTGCCAAATGGTCTTTTTTTGGTGGCGATGGAATCATCGCCGAGAACCTGCGACACGAGCAGCGCAAGATCATCAAGTACAACCATCTCGTGGCAAACATGGTGATCCTTCACAACGTCCAAGGCATGACGCGAATTCTGAAGGACATGAAAGACGAGGGGACCGAGTTGACCGCAGAGATGCTTGGCGGCATTGCACCGCTAAGGCCGCGCCATATCAACCGGTTCGGCGACTACACGCTTGATCCGCGTCGAAAGGTAGCGCCAATGGACTTCGCGATGTCAATTTCTACTGGCAAATCAACAGCTTAAGTCATTTTTTGCCCGGATTTACATGAATCCCGGCCAACCCTCTTCAAGGCTTCAAGAGGATTGCGCGAGCTAACTTTATCCAAGCACGACTTCATTCGGTCACCAGTCGCCTCGTCATCTCGTTCGAGCCAACTGAAGGCTTGCTCTAACTCACCCCTCACAAGAAGCCAAGCAACGAATTTGAGCCGGGCATCTTCATCGAACGTTGCTGCCGATCCCACCAAATTAATTTGCTGAAACTCTAGTATTTCTTCTAAAGAAAGAGATTTAGCGATTATTTCAGAAACACGCTTTTTTTCTTGCGGCATCAAGCTATGAAGATATTCAAGGCCTACCGCTATGTCTTTGGCGAAGCCGCCCGTTCCAGCCAAGTAGGCTTCGCCGACCTTCAGCTTGGCCTCCTTGTCACCATATTTCGCGAGTGATCTAA
>NZ_DAIUCO010000363.1:0-3894 GCF_036846085.1 Noviherbaspirillum sp.
CCATCAAGCAGGCGCTGGTCAACGTCACCTGTGGCGGCGCGCCGGCCTATGTGTGGCCGGGCGGTGGCATCACCATCATGACGGACGTCATGCGGATGCCGGACAACAGCTTCGGCACCGTACCCACGCCCGCCATCGTCGCCCCGATCGAATTCACCATGAAGCTCGCCGATTACCAGGCACTGGGCGGCCACATGGAATATGTCCGCACGCTTGCCTCGGTACTCGATACCGGCGCCTGGCACAACGAAGGCGCGCCCACCGGACGCAAATGGCTTCAGCAGCCGTCCGTCAATGAATGGCCGGCGGCTGTCGGTCCGATGCTGGGCTGACCGGAGCGATGACCATGGCGCCCCAATTCACTTCACTTCCGGACGGACGCCTGCATTTTTCGCATGGTCCGATCGACCTCATCATCCAGGTTGATGGACAGCGGGACGCGGTCAGGGCCGCGCATCAGGACGCATGGCAACGCTTTCAGGCCGTGCTGCCCGAACTCGTGAGCGAGCTCGCGCTGCTGCAACGTCCGGTCGGAGAGACCTGCCCGCTCGGCGGCGTGGTCGCACGGCGCATGTGGGCCGCATGCCATCCGTTCCGCGCCTCGTTCATCACGCCGATGGCGGCTGTGGCGGGCGCGGTGGCGCAAGAGATCATCGCGTGCTACGACCGCCCCGGCATCGACCGCGCGGCAGTGAACAACGGCGGCGATATCGCGCTCCACCTGGGTGCGGATGCCTCATACCGGGTCGGTGTCTGCACCGATATTGTTGCCGCCACGCAGGATGCACTGCGCGGAGCGCTGCAGGCCGATGGCACGATCACAATCACGTCGTCCATGCCGGTACGCGGCGTGGCAACCAGCGGCTGGGGCGGGCGGAGTTTCTCGCTGGGCATCGCCGACAGCGTGACGGTGCTGGCCGCATCCGCCGCACAGGCCGATGCCGCCGCCACCGTGATCGCCAATGCCGTCAACGTTGACGATGCGCGCATCCGGCGCGTGCCGGCCAATCAACTCAAGGACAATGCCGATCTCGGCGATATTCCGGTGACCGTCGATGTGCCCCGCCTCGAACCCCCCCTCATCGACGCCGCCCTGCACGCCGGCCTGGCGCAGGCACGCCGCTTGCAAGAACAGGGATTGATCTTCGATGCGGTGCTCGCCTGCCAGGGGCGAGGCGCAAGGCTCCGGACCGGCTTGCATAAGGGCATGACCGTGCCGGCGCTGCGAAGTCCGGGCCATTCAGCCGCGCAGTCCCGGTTCGCCGATTGCGCAACCGCTGCATTGTGTTAGAAACTCTTTGATAATCACTATGACCATACCCACCCGGAGCGCCTCATGATCGATATACGCCGTGTCTTCAGCCACGTGGAGGACATCCACCATGAATTCGGGCCGGCGCCTGCGGCGCCGATGCGCCGCGGGTATATTGGCGTGGTGCTCACCAATCCGTATGCGGGGCGCTTCGAGCCCGATATCCTGCCAATGATGGAACAGCTCAACGAAGTGGGACTGCGGTTCGCGCGCGAACTCCTGTCGCACATGCGCGTACCGGCCGAACGCATCGAAGGCTACGGCAAGGGCGCCATCATCGGTTCCGCCGGCGAACTGGAACACGGCGCGCTGTGGCATGTGCCGGGCGGGTATGCAATGCGGGAACTGCTCGGCTGGACGGAGGAAGCCTCCGCGAACAGCGATGGCCAGCCCGGCAACGCACTGGCCATCGTGCCGTCGACCAAGAAAGTGGCCGGGCCGGGAGCAACCCTCGATGTTCCGCTGACCCACATCAATGCCTCCTACGTGCGCAGCCATTTCGATGCGATCGAGGCGCGGGTTCCCGGCGCGCCGCGCGCCGATGAAATGGTGGTGTTCCTCGCGATGAGCACCGGCCCGCGCATCCATGCCCGCGTCGGCGGCCTGGCGGCGAACGCCATTTCACAATGGGACGGCTTGCGCTGAACCGATCGTCAACATTCACTTACTGGAAGGACCAGGCCATGGCAGTCAAGATCCGCAAGCTCATCGTGCAGGTTGACGAAATCAGGTCGGAGATGGGCAGGCCCGTCGATCCGCCCACCCGCAAGGCCCTGGCCATGGCGGTGATCGACAATCCCTATGCCGGCCGCTATGCCGAGTCGCTCGATGAACTCATCGCCATCGGTGAAGAGCTGGGCGGCCTGCTCGGCACGCGCGCGGTCGAGGCGCTCGGCATCGCGCCGGAGCAGGCGCAAAGCTATGGCAAGGCGGCGATCGTGGGCGAGGGCGGCGAACTGGAACATGCCGCCGCGATCCTCCACCCGAAACTGGGTGCGCCGTTGCGGCAGGCGGTCAGCAAGGGCGCGGCGCTGGTGCCCTCCAGCAAGAAGATCGGCGGCATCGGCACTGCCATCGACGTGCCGCTGGGGCACAAGGATGCGGCCTTCGTGCGCAGTCACTTCGACGCCATGGAAGCGCGGGTGGCCGATGCGCCGCGTGCCAGCGAGATAGTCGTCGCCGTTGTCGTCACCGACAGCGGCCGGCCAATGCCCCGCGTGGGAGGGCTGCAGTCCCATGAAATCAAAGGCGAGGATGGTTTGCGCTGACAAATACTGTTGCACAATAAACGACGCATCGATTAGTCCACCAAGAAGGAGACCTACATGAAGAAGACCACCAGCTGGCTCGCAACCGCCGCTGTTCTCTGGGCTGCCACCAGTGCTGCGACCGCCTATGCCCAAGGCGTCATCAAGATCGGCGAAGTCAACAGCTACAAGGCGCAGCCCGCCTTCCTGGAGCCGTACCGCAAGGGCCTGGAACTGGCGGTCGAGCAGATCAATGCCGCCGGCGGCGTCAACGGCAAGAAGCTGGAACTTGTCATCCGCGACGACAACGGCAATCCCGGCGATGCGGTGCGGGCCGCCGAGGAACTGGTGTCGCGCGAAAAGGTGGACGTGCTGACCGGCACTTTCCTGTCGCATGTCGGCCTTGCGCTGACCGACTACGCCAAGCAGCGCAAGGTCTTCTTCCTCGCCGCCGAACCGCTGACCGACAAGATCGTCTGGCAGAACGGCAACCGCTATACCTTCCGCCTGCGTCCATCGACCTACATGCAGGTCGCCATGCTGGTGCCGGAAGCCGCCAAGCTGAAAAAGAAGCGCTGGGCGCTGGTGTACCCGAACTATGAATACGGCCAGTCCGCAGTGGCAACCTTCAAGCAGCTGCTGAAGGCGGCACAGCCGGATGTGGAATTCGTGGCGGAGCAGGCGACGCCACTGGGCAAGGTGGATTCCGGCAGCGTGGTGCAGGCGCTGGCCGATGCCAAGCCGGATGCGATCTTCAACGTACTGTTCGGCGCCGACCTGTCGAAGTTTGTGCGCGACGGCAATACGCGCGGCCTGTTCAAGGATCGCGAAGTGGTGAGCCTGCTGACCGGCGAACCGGAATACCTCGATCCGCTCAAGGATGAAAGCCCGAACGGCTGGATCGTCACCGGTTATCCGTGGTACGGCATCCAGACGCCGGAGCACAACGCGTTCCGCACTGCCTATGAAGCGAAGTTCAAGGACTATCCGCGCCTCGGTTCGGTGGTCGGCTACAGCGCGATCGTTTCGCTGGCGGAAGGCATGAAGAAGGCGCAGTCCACCGACACCGAGAAGATGATCGCGGCGTTCAAGGGATTGAAAGTCATGTCGCCGTTCGGGCCGATCACCTATCGTGCGTCGGATCACCAGTCCACCATGGGCGGCTATGTCGGACGGACGAAGAACGACAATGGCAAGGGCGTGATGGTCGACTACCGTTATCTGGATGGGGCGAAGTATTTGCCGTCGGATGCGGAAGTGGCGAAGTTGCGGCCGACGGAGTAAAAGGCTGTTGAATGGCAGCCGGTTTGAATTCAATCCTGTAAGGTCCCCTCC
>NZ_DAIUCO010000364.1:0-3889 GCF_036846085.1 Noviherbaspirillum sp.
CCCAAACACCTCCCCCGCCAATCTAAACGCCGAATTCGCCGCCGGCACCCCGCAATAAATCGCCGCCTGCAGCAGCACTTCCTTGATCTCTTCCCTGCTGACGCCGTTGTTGGCCGCGGCCCGCAAATGCAGCTTCAACTCCTCTTCCCGGTTCAGCGCCACCATTGCCATGATCGTCAGCAGGCTGCGCGTATGGCGCGGCAGGCCAGGACGGGTCCAGATTTCACCCCATGCATACCGCGTGATCAGGTCCTGGAATTCGCCGTTGAAATCGTTCAGCTTCGCCTGCGCGCGGTCGACATGCGCGTCGCCCAGCACCGCGCGGCGTACTTGCATCCCGTTGGCATGCCGCTCCTGGTCATCCACGGGCCGCTCCTTCGGACAGGAATTCCACCAGGGTACGGGTGAAGATATCCGCCTGTTCCCAGTTCGATAAATGCGCCGCGTCCAGCTCGACATAGCGCGCACCGGCGACCCGGTCGGCGATGAACTTGCCGTCCTGCGGCGTCGTTGCGAGGTCATGCGTGCCGGCAATCACCAGCGTCGGCGCGGTAATCAGTGCAACGCCGTCACGCTGATCCATGTCGCGCACCGCGGCGCAGTTGGCGGTATAGCCGGCGGCGGGCGTCTGCAGCAGCATCTGCCGCACCTGCTCGATCTCCTTCTCCGCCTGTTGCCGATAGCCCGACGTGAACCAGCGCTCCAAGACCGCGGGAACGATGGCGGCCATGCCTTGCGCATTCACTGTCTCGATGCGCGCATTCCAGACTTCCGCCGTGCCGATTTTCGCGCCGGTATTGCACAGCGCCAGCCGGTCGATGCGTTCCGGCTTGTTGATGCCGAGCCAGAGCCCGGTCATGCCGCCCATCGACAGCCCGCAGAAATGGGCCCGGGAAATCCCGACATGATCCATCAGGCGGATGACATCGCCACCGAGCTGCGCGATATCGTAGGGACCTACCGGCACGCCCGAATCGCCATGCCCCCGGGTGTCGTATCGCAATACGCGGAAGTCACGCCGCAGCGCGGCCATTTGCGGTTCCCACATGTCGAGCCGGGTGCCGAGGGAGTTGCACAGGATCAGCCATGGCGCGTGCTCGTCGTCCAGGCGTCCGTCGATGCGGTAATGCAAACGCACATCCTTGCTGTCGAAAAAAGGCATTTCGGGTTCTCCGTTAACGTTCGTTTCGCTGGTGATGGGTATGAAGGACGCGGTCGACGAAGGCCGCCGCCTGTCCGAGATAGTTGACAGGGTCGAGCAGGCGGTCGATCTGCCGTGGCGACAGCTCGGCGCTGATCGCCGGATCGGCCAGCAGCACGTCGCGCAGGTGGCGCCCTTCTCCGGCGGCACGATGGCAGGCCGCTTCCACCAATTGGTGCGCGGCCAGCCGGCCGATCGACGCGCCGAGTGCGAGGGTCACCGCTTCGGCCATGATCTGGCCGCCGGTCGCATCGAGGTTGGCGCGCATGCGCACCGCATCCACCGTCAGGCCTTCCGCCACCTGCCGTATCTGTTGCAGCGCGCCGGCGGTGAGCTGGACGATTTCCGGCAGCGTATCCCACTCGGCCTGCCAGCCGCCGAGAGCGCGTTCATGTTCCTGCACCATGCCGGCCAGCATGGTGGCGACCAGGCCGGGCACCCGCAGCGCGGCGGTCAGCGCCGCCGCGCTGCCGACCGGATTGCGCTTGTGCGGCATGGTGGACGATCCGCCGCGTCCATGCGCGACCGGTTCGGCGGCTTCTGCGACATCGGTCTGCATATGCAGCGAGATATCGCGTGCCATCTTGCCGAGCGTGCCGGTCAGCATGCCGAGCACGGTCGCGGTTTCCGCCATGCGGTCGCGATGGGTATGCCAGGGCGTGTCAGGCAAGGCGAGTTGCAGTTCCCCCGCCAGCGCCTGTGCCACCGGCATGCCCTGGTCGCCGAGGCTGGCGAGCGTCCCGGCGGCCCCGCCAAATTGCAGTGTAAGCACGCGCCGGCGCATGTCCGCCAGCCGGTCCTGATGGCGATGCAGTGCATCGAGCCAGCCGGCCGCCTTCAGGCCGAAGGTGATCGGCAGCGCATGCTGCATCCAGGTACGGCCCACCAGTGGCGTATTGCGGTGTGTGTGCGCCTGCGATGCAAGCGCGTTCGCCAGCCGCACCAGGTCGGCGTCGATCAGGTCGAGCGCCTTGCGCAGTTGCAGCACCAGGCCGGTATCGATCGCATCCTGGCTGGTGGCGCCCCAATGCACGAATTTTGATGCGTCCTTGTCGTCGCGTTCGACCAGCGCGGTGAGCTGCCTGACCAGCGGTATGGCGAGGTTCCCGGCCGACGCGCCCGCCTGCGCCAGCTGCGGCAGGTCAATCAGCGAGGCATTGCATTTGGCACCGATCGGCTCGACTGCCGTTTGCGGAATGACACCCGCACGGGCCTCGGCCCGCGCCAGCGCGGCCTCGAAGTCCAGCATGCCCTGCACGCAGGCGCGCGCCGAAAATATCTCCGGCATCGAGTCGCCGCAAAACATCGGCGCGGTCAGGGTGACAAGCGGCGGTGGTGGCATGGCGACTCCTTTAAAGGGCAAAACGGAAGGGACGCCGGCATGAGGTCATGCGTCGCCATCAGACATCGAAGAAAACGGTTTCGCCCTGGCCATGCCAGTCGCCCTGGATCAGGATATTCCATTCCAGCGCCCCATCCCTGCCATCGATGTGGCGGGCAATCAGCGTCCCGCGCCGCTCCGCCGGCACCAACGCCAATACCGGGTCGCCGGCGTTGGCGGGATCGTCGGGAAAATAGATGCGCGTGACCAGCCGCTTGATGAGTCCGCGCGCGAACACCGACACGACGATGTGCGGCGCCTGCGGCGTGCCGTCCGGGCCGGGTACGCTACCGGGCTTCACCGTCATGAAGCTGAATTGCCCGTTCTCGTCGGTGGGGATGCGCCCGAAGCCGGTGAAGTTCGGTTCCAGCGGCAACGGGCGGGCATCCTCCGGATGGGCGTACCTGCCATGCGCGTTGGCTTGCCAGATCTCGATCACGCCATCCGATACCGGCTTGCCGTCGCCGTCGTACAGGCGTCCGGCGATGCCGATCCGTTCGCCGGTGACGCCGTCGGCGGCGAGGTTGTCGTTGTTCAGGCCATCCATCCCGATATGCAGGAAGGGCCCGACGGTTTGCGATGCGGTCATGTGCAGGCGCATGTCATGTCTCCATCGGTGTCGCATCGCGTCCGCGCAACACGATATCGAAGCGGTAGCCGAGCGCGACCTCCGGCACCGTGTGTTCCCAATCGAATGCCGACACCAGCCGGTTGCGCGATTGTTCGTCGGCGGTGGCATTGAAGATCGGATCGAAGGGCAGCAGCGGATCGCCGGGAAAATACATCTGCGTCACCAGCCGGGTGGCGAATGCATCGCCGAACAGCGAGAAGTGAATATGCGCCGGCCGCCATGCGTTGTGGTGGTTGCGCCAGGGATAGGCGCCCGGCTTGATGGTGATGAAGCGGTAATACCCGTCCTTGTCGGTCATCGCCCGTCCGCCGCCGCCAAAGTTCGGATCGAGCGGCGCGTCGTGAAGATCGTTCTTGTGGGTGTAGCGGCCGGCGGCATTGGCCTGCCAGATTTCCAGCAAAGTGTTGCGCACCGGCCTGCCGTCCTCGTCCAGCACACGGCCGCAGACGACGATGCGCTCACCGAGCGGCTCGCCGGCATGCTGTTTCGTCAGGTCGCTGTCGGTCGGCCGGACGATGTCATGGCCGAAAACCGGGCCGGTGATTTCGGACAAGGTTTGCGGCAGCAGGATCAGCGGCCTGGATGGCGAGCGCTTGTGGGTCGACACGTAGGTGTCGCAGCGGTAATCGGGCTGGGTGCCGGCCGCGGGACGGCGGTATTGGGGGATGGTGGGCAT
>NZ_DAIUCO010000365.1:0-3879 GCF_036846085.1 Noviherbaspirillum sp.
TTCCTGCGCCGCAGACAGTACCGCCGCGCCATGCAGCCGTCCGCTGCCGATCACCACGCCGTCATCGAACGATACCGGCGCGTCCAGCTGTTCGAGATGCGGACTGGTGAATCGCGTGGCCGGCGGCAGGATTTCCCTGAAGCTGCCCGGGTCGAGCAGGCGCTGGATGCGCTCGCGGGCATTGGACTCGAGATAGCTGCTCATGGCGTTCCCTGGAACATCGATTCGGCGGCCTGGTC
Organism: Noviherbaspirillum sp.; assembly: GCF_036846085.1. Lineage (NCBI taxonomy): Bacteria > Pseudomonadati > Pseudomonadota > Betaproteobacteria > Burkholderiales > Oxalobacteraceae > Noviherbaspirillum > Noviherbaspirillum sp. The sequence goes on from NZ_DAIUCO010000365.1 coordinate 240, forward strand.
GAGGCGCAGGCTGACCACTGCCGGTGTCGCTCCCATGTCGTTGATGGAGATGCGCGTATCCGCAAGCGGCCAGCGTGCATGGAAGTCGGCCATCACGGCATTCCAGATCGCACCGAACCCGACGGCGGCGGTCTTGACTTCGATCTCGCAGGCGCCGCCCAGGGCTGCCGGTTCCATCAGGACTTCGAGATTGCCGGAACTGACGACGCCCACCAGCTGCGCCTGCGCGCTGCTCTTGCGGTTGCCGTGTTCAAAGCGGAATGTCAGTGTTTCCATGATGTGCCTACCAGTTCCTGAAACGCTTCGGCGGGTCGTACAGTCCACCCGATGCGCGCACCAGTTCCTTCATGTTCCTTGCGGCGAGCAGGTCGCGCGTGGCGAGCCGCTTGTCGATGCCGAGGTCCTCCGGCCGCCGGATGATGCCGCGGTCGCGCAGGTTCTCGACCATGCGCCGGTCGCGCGCGAGACCGACCGCGGTGTAGCCGGCGACGCCGCGAATCGCCTGCTCGCGCTCCTCGTCGGTGCGGCACAGCAGCAGGTTGGCGATGCCTTCCTCGGTCAGGACGTGGGATACGTCTTCGCCATAGATCATGACCGGCGGGATCGCCATGCCGGCCTGTTCGGCCAGTTGCCATGCATCGAGCTTCTCCACGAAGGCGGGCTGCATGTGCTCGCGGAAGGTTTCCACCATCTGCACCACCAGCTTCTGGCCGCGCGGCATCAGGTTCTTGCCGTCACGCGCCTGCCGTCCGGCCTGCAGCCACGCCGGACTGATATGCCGCCGCCCGCGCGCATCCGCGCCCATGTTCGGTGCGCCGCCAAACCCGGCGACCCGGCCGGTGGTGGCCGTCGACGAGTTGCCCTGCAGGTCGATCTGCAGCGTCGATCCGATGAACATGTCGCAGGCGTAATGCCCCGCCGCCTGGCACATCGCGCGGTTGCTGCGCATCGAGCCGTCCGGCCCGACGAAAAAGATGTCCGGGCGAGCACGGATGTAGGCCTCCATGCCGAGCTCGGAGCCGAAGGAATGCACCGATTCGACGAAGCCGGCTTCGATCGCCGGGATCAGCGCCGGGTGCGGATTCAGCGCCCAGTACCTGGCGATCTTGCCTTTCAGTCCGAGCGACTCGGCATAGGTCGGCAGCAGCAGCTCGATGGCGGCGGTATCGAAGCCGATGCCGTGGTTGAGACGCTCGACGCGGTACTCGGCATAGATGCCCTTGATGGCCATCATCGCCATCAGCACCTGTATCTCGGAGATCTGCGCCGGATCGCGGGTGAACAGCGGCTCGATGTAATACGGCGCCGGCGACTGGACGACGAAGTCCACCCAGTCCGCCGGGATATCCACTCGCGGCAGGGTGTCGTCGATCCGGTTGACCTGGGCGATCACGATGCCGCTCTTGAATGCGGTCGCCTCGACGATCGCCGGCGTGTCCTCGGTATTCGGCCCGGTGTAGAGGTTGCCGTGCCGGTCGGCCGCTTCCGCGACCACCAGCGACACGCGCGGGGTCAGGTCGATGAAATAACGGGAGAACAGTTCGAGGTAGGTATGGATGGCGCCGATGTTCAGCTTCCCCGCCGCCGTCAGCCGCGCAAGGCGCGCCGCCTGCGGCCCGGAAAAGGAGAAATCGAGGCGCGAGGCAATGCCGCGCTCGAACACGTCGAGATGCTCGGGCAGCGCGATGACGGACTGCAGCATGTGCAGCCCGCTGATGCGCGCCGGGTCGAGGCCGGCCAATGCCCTGGCGAGGAAGTCGGCCTGCTTCTGGTTATTGCCCTCGATGCAGACACGGTCTCCCGGCTCCAGCACCGCATGCAGCAGGTCGCCGATGCGGCCGGCCGGGCACGCCTTGCCGGACAACGCCTCGCCCAGGGCGCGGCGCACGCGTTCCAGGCGGACCGACCGGTTGGCCTGCTGTTGATTCCAGATGCGGTCGGGCGCGCCCATGGGTTTCTCCGGCTCGGGTTGATGCCTGGTGCTTCTTCAGTCGAGTTTGACGTTCGCGGTTTTCACGACCTTGTTCCACCGGCTCACGTCGGATGCGACGAATTTGCCGAACTCGTCCCGCGACATGGTCGGTACTTCGGATCCGGCATTGGTCCAGCTCGCCTGCAGCTCCGGTGACGCCAGCGCCTTTCTCACCTCGGCGGACATGCGCTCCACGAGTTCGGGCGGCGTGCCCTTCGGCGCGAACAAGCCATACCAGGTCGACACCTCGTAGTCCGGGACGCCTGCCTCGGCTGCGGTCGGGATATCGGGAAAGCCCGGCGCGCGCTTGGACGACGCCACGGCCAGCGCCTTGATCCGGCCGCCCTTGAGATGGGACGCCGACGAACCGAGGCCGTCGAACATCATGTGCACCTGCCCCGCCACCAGGTCCTGCAAGGCAGGGCCGGCGCCGCGATAGGGAATATGCGTCAGCTGGGTCTTGGTCTGGATCTTGAACAGCTCGCCGGCGAGGTGGTGCGATGTGCCGTTGCCGGCGGAGGCGAAGTTCACCTTGCCCGGGTTCTTCTGCGCATACTCGACAAAGGATTTGAGGTCGTTCACCGGCACCTGCTGCGCATTGACCACGATCACCTGCGGCGGCGTCGCCACCAGGGCGACGGGAATGAAGTCCTTCAGGATGTCGTAGTCGAGCTTGGGGTAGATCGACGGCGCGATCGCGTGGTGCGCGGCGCCCATGAAGAAGGTGTAGCCGTCAGGCTGCGCTTTCGATGCCACGCTGGCGCCGAGCGTGCCGCCCGCGCCGCCGCGATTATCGACGATCACCGTCTTGCCGAGCTGCTTGCTCAATTGCGCGGACAGGGGCCGCGCAAAGGCGTCGGTACCGCCGCCCGCGGGGAACGGCACGATGATGGTGACGGGACGGTCGGGCCAGGCCTGCGCGGCACAGGTGGCTGAGAAGGCAAGACCGGCTAACAGAAGCAATGCGCGTTTGAACATCATGGTTGTCTCCACCAGAAAGGAGGTTGGTCGGTGCCGCTTGGCGGTCTGTTTTGGGTAAATTTATACAAAATGCTGTTTCATGTATACATAAACCGTTTTTGAATATGCAATTCGGTTGATAAATCTCAAAAACAGCCCTGCTTTTAAATAATTGCCAACAGAATGTCCCTGTTTATGAAGGCGATTTGCCTGGGAAATGACACAATCATGCACGACGGCGCTTTATACATACATTCCGGCCCGGGATGTATACATAAAGCGCCGATAAGTCCTGTTTTCCCGACCATCAACCCATTTTCTTGCCCGTATTCATGAAAAGTCGTTCCCAATTCCTTCGGGATGCCATCGAAGAACAAATCGCCGTCGGTGAGCTGCGCCCCGGCCAGCATCTGGATGAAACCGAACTGGCGGCGCGATTCGAGGTGTCCCGCACCCCGATCCGCGAAGCGCTGATCCAGCTCGCCTCCATGGGCCTGGTCGTCATACGGCCACGGCGCGGCGCCGTCGTGGCGGAAATCACGCCGCAGCAACTGGTGGAAATGTTCGAAGTGATGGCGGAGCTGGAAGCGGTGTGCGGCCGGCTTGCCGCGCGGCGCATGTTCGCCGAGGAGCATGCGGAGTTGCTGAAGGCGCACGAGGCCTGCCGGGAGGCTCATGAATCGGGCGATGCGGACAATTACTATTACC
>NZ_DAIUCO010000366.1:0-3878 GCF_036846085.1 Noviherbaspirillum sp.
AGGCCGGCCTGTTCCCAGGTGCGAAGCAGTTTGGCGATGCTTTGCCGCGATTTGCCAAGCAGGTGTCCGAGTTCCTCCTGGGTCAGCGGCACTTCGCGTCCGCGGGTTGTCGTGGCTGCATTCATCGCCGATGGCTCAAATTGTGCAAGCTCCAGCAGTCGCCGCGCCAGGCGCTGCGCAAGCGGCGCGATCGCGGCTTCCTCGACCAGATCGAATGTTGCGCGCAACCGCAGGCTCAGCATGCGCGCGAAGCGTTCATAGATCATCGGGTGCTTGGCCAGCAAGCGCTTGAAATCCGACTTCGCATGGAATAGAACGACTGTGGGACCGGACGCGCGGCCGTCATGCGTGCGTGGCAAGCCATCGAAGATGGACAGCTCGCCGAACCAGTTCGGCGCCTCCAGCACGGCGATGGTGGTCGCATAGCCATCGGCGGTCGTTCGGGAAAAGCGCACCGAACCGCTGGCAATGGTGTAGAACCCGTCGCATGCCGCCCCGCGTGCATGAAGCAGCGTGCCGTCTTTCAGCGTGCGCAGGCTTCCTGCCGCAGCGGCTTCCGCGATGACGTCATCCGGAAAATTGGCCAGCCATGATGAGCGCAGCAGGGCGATCTTATCGATGTCGGGAGTGACCCTATTTGGCATGGCAAATGTAAAAAAATTGACAGTCTTCCGTAGTGGAGTATATGGATACTGGCCGCATGCGAGCCTGTGCTCCACATCACTTGTGTGTAACCGGTATTTTGACAGAGAAGAGGAAACCCGATATGAACGCCCCTGAAAAACTGCACATCCCCTCGATCCAGGACCGGGTTTCCCCGGAGGAATGGCAGGCCCGCGTTGATCTCGCGGCCTGCTACCGGCTGGTTGCCGATTTTGGCTGGAGCGACCTCGTGTTCACGCACATTACAGCGCGCGTGCCGGGCACCGAAGATCAGTTCCTGATTAATCCCTACGGCATGATGTTCGATGAAATCACCGCATCGTCCCTGGTGAAGATCGACATTAACGGCAACAAGATCGAAGACTCGCCTTTCCCGGTCAACCCTGCCGGTTTCACCATTCACTCCGCGATTCATGCCGTGCGGCATGACGCCCAATGCGTATTGCATGTTCACAGCATCAATGGCGTGGCAGTGTCCGCACAGAAAAACGGCGTCCTGCCTCTGTCGCAGCAATCAATCTTTGTGTTGTCCAGCCTTGCGTATCACGACTATGAAGGCGTGGCGTTGAATGATGATGAAAAACCGCGCCTCGTCGCTGATCTCGGCGACAAGACTTACTTGATGCTGCGCAATCACGGATTGTTGACCATCGGAAAAACAATTGCGGACGCGTTCGTCAATATGTACATCTTCGAAGCAGCCTGCATGATCCAGATCCGTGCCCAGGCCGGCGGCGGGGAATTGATCCCGATCCCGGCCGCAATCATCAACGGCGCGCAGCAGTCGGCGAAAAAAGTGACCAAGTCGCAGGGTGGCATGCTGGCGTGGCCGGCACTGCTGCGTCGCCTCGACCGCCTCGATCCGTCCTACCGAACCTGATCCACACAACAATTACGGAGACATCCATGCAAGAGAAAGCGACCTTCCGCGACATGCAGCAAAGCACCGCCGAAGACTGGAAAATCATTTCCAAGGAATTCAAGCCGTTTGCCGCTGCGCTGCCGGACCGGGTACTGGCGCATCTTCGCCTGCTGGAAGGCGACTGTGGCGGCTTCGCCGTTGATCGCCTTACCCACAGCCTGCAAACCGCGACCCGTGCCTTTCGCGACGGGCGCGACGAGGAATATGTGATCTGCGCGCTGCTGCACGACATCGGCGATACGCTCGGCAGCTTCAATCATCCGGACATCGCGGCGTCGATTCTCAAGCCCTTCGTTAGTGAAGAGAACTTCACCATGGTCGAAAAGCACGGTATTTTCCAAGGTTATTACTTCTTCCACCACCTCGGCATGGATCGCAATCTGCGCGATCAGTTTGCCGGGCAGAAACTTTATGATGTCACCCTGGAGTTTTGCGAGAAGTACGATGCACCAGCCTTCGACCCGGATTACGACACCCTGCCGTTATCCTTTTTCGAGCCAATGCTGCGCCGCGTAATGGCGCGGCCGAAAAATTCGATCTACAAAGCGGTTACGGAGGAAAAAGTCGCGTAGGTGACATTGATGCGCCGCACCATCGAAAGTCGTTGACGGTTTAGTACGGTCGTTCAAAAATCATGCCTTGTTTTAGAAAAACCATTCTAATGGGCGTCTAACAAAATGATTTGAACGCCGGCGTAGCGTTCTCTGGCGGGCATGTGCCTGCCAGAGGCATTTTGTTAGACGCTCGAACAATGACAGGAGACATGATGGCGCAGTATCCGATGAGCCCGCTGATGGGGCAGATGATGAGCCAGCCTTTGCTCATCTCGAGCATCATCCAACATGCCGACCGATATTTCGGCGCAAATGAAATCGTTTCCCGCCGCGTCGAAGGCGACATTCACCGTTATACCTACCGCGATTGCCACCGCCGCTCGCGCCAGATGGCAAACGCACTTGGCGGTTTCGGCGTCAAGATGGGCGACCGCGTCGCCACCCTTGCATGGAACGGCTACCGGCACATGGAGTTGTACTACGCAATCTCCGGTTCCGGCGCGGTCATGCATACCATCAACCCGCGCCTGCATCCCGAACAGATCGCTTACATCGTCAATCATGCCGAGGACCAGTACCTGTTCTTCGACATCACATTCCTGCCCCTGGTGGACGCGTTCGCCGCCCACTGCAAGACGGTGAAAGGGTTCGTGATGATGTGCGACCGTGATCGCATGCCGCAGGAAACCAAGATACCCAACCTGCTGTGCTACGAAGATCTGATCGAAAGCAATTCGGCCGATTACGAATGGCCGCTGTTTGACGAAAATTCCGCGTCGAGCCTGTGCTATACCTCCGGAACGACCGGCAATCCCAAGGGCGCGCTGTATTCGCACCGCTCCACGATTCTGCATTCCTACGCATCGACGATGCCTGATGCGCTCAACGTCTCCGCCCGCGACGCCGTGTTGCCGGTGGTGCCGATGTTCCACGTGAATGCATGGGGGTTGCCATACTCGGTCCCGCTCACCGGCGCGAAGATGGTATTTCCGGGGCCGGCGCTGGACGGCAAATCCCTGTTCGAACTGTTCGAGCAGGAGCAGGTGACGTTTTCCGCCGGTGTGCCGACAGTTTGGCTGGGACTGCTGACCTATGTCGGGCAGAACAACCTCAAGTTTTCCAGCTTCAAGCGCACCGTGATCGGTGGATCTGCTTGCCCGCCGGCGATGATGAAGACCTTCCGCCATCAATACAACATCGAAGTGGTGCATGCATGGGGCATGACGGAAATGTCGCCGCTCGGAACCGCATGCACACTGCAGAGCCGTCACTTGTCCCTGTCGGATGACGAGCAGCAGGCGGTGCTGGAGAAGCAGGGACATGCGATCTACGGCGTCGACATGAAAATCGTCGATGATGCCGGCAAGGAATTGCCGTGGGACGGCAAGACCTACGGCAACCTGTATGTGAAGGGGCCCTGGATCATCAGCAGCTATTTCAAGAATGAAGGCGGCGATGTGCTGGAGAACGGTTGGTTCCCGACCGGCGACGTCGCCACCATCAGCCCCGAAGGCTACATGCAGATCACCGACCGCAGCAAGGATGTCATCAAGTCCGGCGGCGAATGGATCGGCACCATCGACCTTGAGAACATCGCCATGGCACACCCCGCCGTCCAGCAGGCTGCCTGCATCGGCATTTTCCATCCGAAGTGGGACGAGCGTCCGCTGCTAGTGGTCGTCAAGAAGCCGGGCGTTGACGTGAGCAAGGAAGAACTCATCAAGTTTTACGACGGCAAA
>NZ_DAIUCO010000367.1:0-3710 GCF_036846085.1 Noviherbaspirillum sp.
ATGCGATTGCTCAACCTCACTACCCCCCACCCTAACCCTCCCCCTGGAAGGGGGAGGGAACCCTACGGAGGTGTGCAAAGCTCACCCGCTAAAGCAAACAAAAACCCAAGTGCAAACGCATCAAACCAAACAACCATCACACACCAAGGAACACCGATGATCAAGAACTTAGCCCTCACCCTCATTCTCGGTGCCGCCACCCTCATCGCTCAGGCCGCCGACACCAGCCCCCTGAAATTCGGCGTCGGCCTCTTCCAGCCCGACAAGGAGAAGAACGACGCCACCTACCGCCCGCTTGCCGAGCACCTGTCGAAGCAGCTCGGCCGCCCGGTGCAGTTGCGCACCGTCGACACCTGGGAGGGCCTGGCAAAATCGCTTGCCAACGGCGAGACCGATATCGCGCTGCTCGGGCCGTGGGGCTATGTGCTGGCGAACCATGAAGCCGGCGCGCAGGCGGTGTCCACCATTCTCTACGACGGCAAGCCGGAATACTTCGCGATCATGATCACCCACCCGGATTCCGGCATCAACACGGTGGCGGACTTGAAGGGCAAGACCTTCGCTTTCGGTGACAAGGGGTCCACTTCCGGCTATCTCATCCCGTATCACTACTTCATGCAGCAAGGCATCGATCCCGACAAGTACTTCAGCAAGGTGCTGTACACCAAGCACCAGGCGATCGAGACGCAGGTTGCCGCCGGCCAGCTTGACGCCGGCGCCGACTACAACCGCAACCGCAATGCGATGATCGAGGCCGGTCTCATCAAGCCGGAACGCTCGAAGATCATCTGGCACTCCGCGCCGCTGCCCAACGATGCGGTAGCGGTCAGCAGTACGCTGGCAAAGGACAAGGCATTCGTCCAGAAGCTGCAGGCCGCGCTGGATGCGGTCGGCCCGGCGATGAAGGCCAATCCGTCGCTGCTGCCGAATCATTACACCGGCTTCGTCACGAAGGACAACGGCTTCTACAAGCCGATCCGTGACGCCGGCCTTGCCACCGGCAAACTGCGGCCGAAGCAATGATGCGGTTTGCCATACCCATCGCCGGATCGCGCCTGCGCTTCCTCGCCTGGATCCTGGCTTATGCGCTATTGATCGGCGTATGCCTTGCCAGCCTGTCGGCCGCCGGCGACCTGTCGCTCGGCCGCAATCCATGGGCCAACCTGCAGAAGACGGCGGTGGAGTTTTCCCGTCCGAGTTTCCTGGATGCCTGGTTCGGCGATACGAAGCTCGAATATAGAAGCGACGACGGCACCGTGCTGCGCACCGAAAATAGGCGCTTGGTGGAGCGGCAGTTCCTCGATGGCCTGGCCGAGGCAACGTGGGTGACGATCAAGATCGGCACGCTCGGTTCGCTGCTGGCGGCCGCGCTGGCCTTGCCGCTCGGGTTGCTGAGCGCCCGCAACCTTGCCGCACCCGCGCCGCTGCAATGGATCGCGAAACTGTTGCTGGATGCGTCGCGCTCGATCCACACGCTGGTCTTCGGCCTGGTGTTCGTCGGCATCATCGGACTCGGCCCGACTGCCGGCATCCTCGCGATCGCCGCCCATTCGCTCGGCACCTACGGCAAGCTGTACGCCGAAGCCGTCGAGACGCTCGACATGGCCGCCGCCGATGCGGTGCGCGCCGTCGGTGCCGGCCCGCTGCAGGTCTTCTTTACCGCCATCTGGCCGGGCGTCCTGCCGCAACTGGTATCCAACCATCTGTATGTATGGGAATTCAACATCCGCGATTCCACCATCCTCGGCATGGTGGGCGCCGGCGGCCTCGGCCTGCTGATCACCGAGGCGGTGTCGCTGTTCCAGTGGGGCAGGCTGGCGACCATCCTGATCGTCGTGGTGGCGCTGGTGTCGGTATTCGATGCGCTCAGCCGGCGCGTGCGGAAGGCCCTGCTATGACGGCATGCGCAATACGAATGCAGGGCGTCGTCGCGCAGGCCGGCGGACGCGTCCTCCTCGACGGCATCGATCTGTCGGTCGCACATGGCGAGCGCGTCGCCATCGTCGGGCATAACGGCGCCGGCAAATCGAGCCTGCTGAAGTTGATGACCGGGATCATGCATCCATCCCACGGCGAGGTGGACGTGCTCGGCTTCCCTATGCAACGTCCGCTGCCGTCGCGAGAACTGCGGCGCCTGCGCGCCGACGTCGGCCAGGTGTTCCAGGGCCTGCACCTCGTGCAGCGGCTGACCGTGCTGGAAAACGTACTGCTCGGCAGCCTGGCGCGCAATCGTTCGCCGCTGACCTGGGCGCGGCTGTTTCCGCGCGATGAAATCCGCAGGGCGGAAGCGGCCTTGCAGCAGGTCGGCCTGATCGGCAAGGCCGACGCCCGCGCCGATAGCCTGTCGGGCGGCGAACGGCAGAAAACCGCGATCGCCCGTATGCTGCTGCAGGCACCCCGGCTGATCCTTGCCGACGAACCGACCGCCGCGCTCGACCCGCTGGCCGCCGCCGATATCGCCTCCATGCTTTCCGGCCTGGCGCAGCGGCAACACATGACGTTGGTGACCGTGGTGCACGATCCCGGCCTGCTTGCCGTGCTGGCCGACCGCGTGATCGGGATGCGCCAGGGGAAAATCGCCTTCGACCTGCCGGTGGCGCAGGTCGGCGATGAACGCCTCAACCGTCTGTACAGTGACAAACCCGATGCGCGCAACTGGATCACCCGCCTGGAACGGGCAGCGCATCCGATTGGAGAACAACCATGAGCGCAGGAAGACGCTGTCCCTTGTCCTATCGTTATTCGCCGTCGGTCTTCCGCGCCGATGCATCGGCATGCGCCGACACGCTCTACGTGGTTGGCGGCCTGTACGGGAACACGGCGGCATTGGAGGAAGTGATGCGGATGTACGACGCCGAGCGCGGCATCAAGCATTTGATTTTCAATGGCGACTTCAACTGGTTCGATGTCGACCCGGAACGTTTTCGCCGGATCAATGAAACGGTGCTGTCGCACGATGCCATCCGCGGCAACGTCGAGAGCGAACTCGGGCCGCAGGAAGACGGCGAGGATGCAGGCTGCGGCTGCGCCTATCCGGATTGGGTGGACGATATCGTGGTGCAGCGGTCCAATGCCATCATGCGCAGGCTGGCGGCGACCGCCGCGAAGTTTCCGGATCTGCGCCGACGGCTGACCGACCTGCCGATGTGGAAGCGCATCGATGTCGGCGGCCTGCCGGTAGGCATCGTGCACGGCGATGCGCAGTCGCTGGCCGGCTGGGGATTTGCGCCCGAGCACTTGCGTGACGATGCCCGTCTGGCGGAAGCGGCGGGCTGGCTGCACGAGGGTGGCGTTCGCGTCTTCGCCTGCAGCCATACCTGTTCGCCGGTATTGCAGTCGCTTGCCGATGCGCAGGGCCGGCGCTGCGCGATCATCAACAACGGCGCGGCCGGCATGCCGAATTTCTCCGGCATGCACGAAGGATTGCTGACCCGGATCTCGACGACGCCGCATGCGGACAGCGTGTACGGCATGCGGATCGACGGCTTGTATATCGATGCGCTGCCGATCCGCTACCAGCGAAGCCGCTGGCAGGCGGAGTTTCTTGCGCAATGGCCGCTGGGCAGTCCGGCGCATGATTCGTACTGGAAGCGGATTGATGAAGGACCGGCGCACCGTGTGGAACAGGCAGTGCGCGTGGATGAAGCCGGGGTCGCGCAACGCATGCGTTGCGCCGGCTGAATCGGAGCCGCCTGCAAGCGGCGACGTGG
>NZ_DAIUCO010000368.1:0-3685 GCF_036846085.1 Noviherbaspirillum sp.
AGCGAAATTTGTCTGAGCCGCAGGCGAGTTTATTTCGCTTCCCGTTTCAGCACTTCCCCTTTTGGGAACCCCGAAGGGGCGTCGACTGCGGGGTCGCCTTTTTTGCCTTCTTTTTTGGCGAAGCAAAAAAGAAGGTGGCCCGCCGGGGCCAGTCCCGGCTAGTCTCTTCGAAGAGCCACATGCGTTGCAGCACCGGAGAGACTCCGGAATCCTGGATTCCCCCTTGCAGGGCGCGCACTGGCTTGCAAGCCAGTGCCGTTTTGAATTCGGACAGCGTGCTGTCCGAATTCCCTTCAAAACCCTACGCGGGAATGACAAGCGAATGGCACCACCGAAGAAAAAACATCACCCCCTCAAAACACTCCGAATCTGCTCCAGCGACCCCGGATCCTCAATCGTCGTCAAATCCCCGGGATCCCGCCCTTCACAAATCGCCTGGATCGACCGCCGCAGCAACTTCCCCGACCGCGTCTTCGGTAGCAAGGTAACAAAATACACCCGAGCCGGCCGCGCCACCGAGCCCAGCGACTTGTCCACCACCGCCATCACCTCGCCCTCCAGCGCCAGCCGGCCTTCGGACGTCGCAATCGCCTCCGCATTCTTCGGAATCGCAAACGCCACCGCCACCTGCCCCTTCAACTTGTCTTCAATCCCGACGACCGCCACCTCCGACACATTCGGATGGCTGGAAATACTCTCCTCGATCTCGCGTGTGCCAAGACGGTGCCCGGCGACATTGATGACATCATCGGTGCGCCCGAGGATGAAGTAGTACCCGTCCTGATCGCGGATGCCCCAGTCGAAGGTGGAGTACACCTGTTCGTTGGCGAAGTTGGACCAGTAGGTGTTGACGAAACGGGCATCGTCGCCGTACACCGTCTGCATGCAGCCGGGCGGCAGAGGACCGTCGATCACCACGACGCCCTTCTCGTTCGCACCGCAGACCGCACCGGTGGATTCATTCAGGATCTTGACCTTGTAGCCGTGCATCGGTACGCCAGGGCTGCCGAGGCGGGTCGGCTTGTCTTCCACGCCCTTGGCGACCGACAGGATCGGCCAGCCGGTTTCGGTTTGCCAGTAGTTGTCGATGACCGGCACGCCGAGAGCGGACGCGATCCACTCCGAGGTGGTTTCATCCAGCGGCTCGCCGGCAAGGTACAGTGCCTTCAGCGACGACAGGTCGTATTTCTGCAGGAATTCCTGCGGCTGCTTCTTGAGCACCCGCACCGCTGTCGGCGCGGAGAACATGCGCGTGACCTTGTACTTTTCCACCAGGCGCCACCAGATGCCCGCATCCGGCCTGATCGGCAGGCCTTCATACATGATGGTCGCCATGCCGGCGATTAACGGGCCATAGACGATGTAGGAATGGCCGACCACCCAGCCGATGTCCGATGTCGAAAAATATGTCTCGCCGACATTGCCGCAAAAGATATGCTGCATCGACGACGCCAGCGCAACCGCGTAGCCGCCGACATCACGCTGCACGCCCTTCGGCTTGCCGGTGGTGCCGGAGGTGTAGAGCACATAGGACATCTCGTTCGACTCCAGCCAGGTCACCGGCACGTCGGCATGGAAATAGCGCTCCCGTGCCGCCGCGTAATCGATGTCGCGCCCGGCCTTCCGGTCCATCGGCATCAGGCCGCGGTCGACCAGGATCACATGCGCCGGCTTGTGCTGTGCGATCTCGATCGCCTGGTCCAGCAGCGGCTTGTAGGCGAGGCTCTTGCCGCCGCGCGAGCCGGCATCCGCGGAGATCACGAGCTTGGGCTTGGCGTCGTCTATTCGGGTGGCTAGACTATTGGACGCAAAGCCGCCGAACACCACCGAATGAATCGCACCGATGCGTGCGCACGCCAGCATCGCGAATGCCGCTTCGGCGATCATCGGCATGTAGATGAGGACCCGGTCGCCACGCGTTACGCCCAGCGAGCGCATGATCGCCGCCATGCGCACGACCTCGGACTGCAGCTCGCGGAAGGAATAGACTTTTTCGGTATCGGTTTCGGTCGACACCATGATCAGCGCAGGTTCGTCGCCACGCGTCGCCACCCAGCGATCGACTGCGTTATGACACAGGTTGGTTTCGCCGCCGACGAACCATTTCGCGAACGGCGGACGGGAGTAGTCCAGCACCTGGCTGAACGGCTTATGCCAGTCGATCAGCCGGGCCTCATTGGCCCAGAACGTCTGCGGATCATCGATCGATTGCCGGTAGAACTCTGCAAAATTCATGGCGTCTCCGTGTCGTTATGAATAGCGGGCCGGGCAGGACGAAGTGCCACGTGTCTGGACACTGCAGCCCGTATATCTCGATTTTTGCCCGGCTGACTTACTCCCTACTTACGGGGGTGGAAAGCGAAGGCCCCATACTGCCGCCTCTTGTTGCCGCTTGGAAAAGAACCGGCATGTACCGCCACCACTTTTAATATCGATTGGCCCGGGCGATGGAAAGACTGGCGCTCTTTCCATCGCGGGATGATCGACATGCGCGCCGGGGCTCGCGGTGATGTCAGAAGGTATCGCCCGGCACACGCACCCAGCCTTCCATCAACACCCGCGCGCTGCGGCTCATGACGGCCTTCTTTACCACCCATTCGCCATCGATCTGCGCGGCTTCCGCGCCGACCCGCAGGGTCCCGGATGGATGGCCGAAACGCACCGCATCACGGGAACGGCCGCCGGCCGCAAGACTGACCAGCGTGCCCGGTATCGCGGCAGCGGTCCCGATCGCGACGGCCGCGGTGCCCATCATCGCGTGATGCAGCTTGCCCATGGAGAGTGCGCGCACAAGCAGGTCGATCTCGCCGGCGGCAACCTGCTTGCCGCTGGAGGAGACATAATCGGCGGGCTTGGCGACGAAGGCGATTTTCGGTGTGTGCTGCCGCTTTACCGCTTCCTCGATGTGCCTGATCAGGCCCATGCGCATCGCGCCGTGGGCACGGATCGTCTCGAACATCGCGAGCGCCTTGGGATCGCCGTTGATCGCATCCTGCAGTTCAGTACCGGTATAGCCGATGTCTTCCGCATTCACGAAGATGGTGGGGATGCCGGCGTTGATCATGGTGGCCTTGAGCGTGCCGATGCCGGGCACTTCCAGGTCATCGACCAGGTTGCCGGTGGGGAACATCGATCCGCCCGCGCCCTCCTCTTCAGCCGCCGGGTCCATGAATTCGAGCTGCACTTCGGCGGCGGGAAAGGTCACGCCGTCGAGTTCGAAGTCGCCGGTTTCCTGTACTTCGCCGTTGGTGATCGGCACATGCGCGATGATGGTCTTGCCGATGTTGGCCTGCCAGATGCGCACGGTGGCCATGCCATCCTTCGGAATCCGGCTCGCATCGATGAAACCGTTGCTGATGGCGAAGGGCCCGATGGCCGACGAGAGATTGCCGCAGTTGCCGCTCCAGTCCACGTAGGCGCTATCGATCGCAACCTGGCCGAACAGATAGTCGACGTCGTGGTCCGGCTTGCTGCTTTTGGACACGATGACCGTCTTGCTCGTGCTGGAGGTCGCGCCGCCCATGCCGTCGATCTGCTTGCCGTACGGGTCGGGGCTGCCGATGACGCGCATCAGCAGCGCGTCGCGTGCGGGGCCGGGAATCTGGGCGGCTTCGGGAAGGTCCTGCAGGCGGAAGAAGACGCCTTTGCTGGTACCGCCTCGGATGTAGGTTGCAGGGATTTTGAT
>NZ_DAIUCO010000369.1:0-3646 GCF_036846085.1 Noviherbaspirillum sp.
CTCTCAGGATCACGTTGCAACCATATCTTTTCAAGTCTCCTTCGTGATTAACAGAACCATACTATTCCATCAATGTCACATTGCTACTCGTCGATGAACGAACATGTTTCCCGGCCTCAGCAATGCAGGCGGGATACATGGATTTTCATCGAGTTTTCATTTCGCCGAGCGCGGTGTGCAAGCCATGCGACGAAGGCAGATGGGATACCGTTTTTGGCAATAACAAAATGGTGGTGATGTACTGAAACATTTAATTTGTTTGACCAGCACTTATACCAAGGAGAACTACATGCTAAATAGATTTGTTACCGTTGCCGCGCTTGCTGCCGGCGGTTTCCTTTTGTCGAAGCAGCTCAAGAAAAACCGCAACGCATCCGGCCTATCGTCTTCAGTGATCGAATCGATCGAACTCAATGTGCCGGTTAGCACCGCCTACAATCAGTTCACGCAGTTCGAGGATTTCCCGCAGTTCATGACGAGCGTGAAGGAGATCCGTCAACTCACCGATACACGCCTGCACTGGCGCGCCAATGTCGCCGGTGAAGAAAAGGAATGGGATTCCGAGATCACCGAGCAGATTCCTGACGAGCGTATCGCATGGCGCAGCACCACCGGCGTGAAGAATGCCGGCGTGGCGACCTTCCACCGCATCTCGGATACCGCATCGCGCATCACCCTACAGATGGACTACGAACCGGAAAACATCGCCGAGCAGGTCGGCGACGCCATCGGCGCAGTCCGCATGGAGTTGCGCGGCAATCTGCAGAAGTTCAAGGAACTGGTCGAGGCACGCGGCACGGAAACAGGCGCCTGGCGCGGTTCGGTCGCTCAGCACTGATCCTGAACCGGCACTGGAGGCATTGCCTCCATTCGCCTGTCCGGTTGTGCCGGCGCTTGCGGCTGCACAACCGGATTCCATTTGCTCCCTTGCGTGAACAAGCAAGGTGACGCAACGGCATCGTCACCTTCTCGCTTTTTCCTCTTTTTCCCTGGAAGGCTGCAGCATGAATATATTGATGGTAATGACGTCGCACGACCAGCTCGGCGATACGGGCAGGAAGACCGGCCTGTGGCTGGAGGAATTCGCCGCGCCCTACTTCCTGTTCAAGGATGCCGGCGCGGAAGTCACGCTGGTGTCGCCGAAGGGTGGCCAGGTGCCTCTCGACCCGAAAAGCGATGATCCTTCATCGCAAACCGAATCGATCACCCGCTTCAAGCAGGATACGGAAGCACAGGAGGCGCTGGCCAATACCCTGCCCCTGTCGTCCATTCATCCGGATGTCTACGATGCGGTGTTCTATCCCGGCGGACACGGCCCGCTTTGGGACCTCGCCGACAACCGCGATTCCATCCTCGTCATCGAAACGATCTACAACCAGGACAAACCGGTCGCAGCGGTATGTCATGGCCCCGCCGTATTCAAGAATGCACACCGCAACGACGGCAAACCGCTGGTCGAGGGCAAGCGCGTGACAGGCTTTGCCAATTCCGAGGAAGAAGCCGCGCAGCTAACCAATATCGTGCCATTCCTGGTCGAGGATGTTCTGAAGCAGAATGGCGGACAGTATTCGAAGGGTGCGGACTGGTCCGAGCATGTGGTCGAAGACGGCAACCTGATCACCGGTCAAAATCCGGCATCATCGGAAGCAGCGGCAAGAGCGGTACTCGAACGCCTGCGGAATGAATCGGGCATCGCCATGCCCCACGCAAACGCTGCGCAATCGCAGGGCGGTGCGCCTCACCGTCTCTG
Source organism: Noviherbaspirillum sp. (assembly GCF_036846085.1). Lineage (NCBI taxonomy): Bacteria > Pseudomonadati > Pseudomonadota > Betaproteobacteria > Burkholderiales > Oxalobacteraceae > Noviherbaspirillum > Noviherbaspirillum sp. The sequence continues at coordinate 1,751 of NZ_DAIUCO010000369.1, forward strand.
ACGGCACGTTCCGCCAGTATTAACTTCGATCCTTCGATCCGTTCTCCGGTATCCCCGGAGAACGGATCAGGTCAGGTGAGCAATCCCTGCTCGCCGAGAATGTCCTGCACCAGTTCCAGGCGCAGCACGGGATTGTCGAGACTGAGCAGGCGCTGCTTTTGCGGCGCCGGTATCGGCAGCAGTTCGCACCACCGGTTGGCAACCCAGCCGCATTCATCCAGCCGATACGGCAGCGTGACCGGCATTTCATCATCCGCAACACCCTCGTTGCGTAACGAGGCAAGCAGATTGCCCAATGCGGTCGCCGTATTCTTCAATTCATCCGGCACCGCGACGACGCGGTCATTGTCCAGCGGCGTAACCGACGCCACCCATAGTCCATGCTTCAACCGTTCGCTCGTATCGATGCGGAAGCGCGTCGTGCCGGTGCAGCGTATCTGCAACAGGCCGGTTTGCGGCGCGTGCCATTCGGTGATCGAGGCCAGCGTGCCGACCTGCGCAATGTTTTCCTCCACGTCGGGCCGTCGTACCTCATGGCCATGCGTGAGCAGCACCACGCCGAACGGCGTGCCGTTGGCGATGCACTTGTTGACCATGTCGAGATACCGCACTTCGAAGATTTGCAGCGGCAGCAAACCGCCGGGGAAGAGTACGGTGTTGAGCGGAAACAGGGGTATGGATTGATCGGCCATGCGCCATGATGACATGAAGAGATAATGCTTGCAGGCTGCCCTTGTCAGGGCGCCAGCAGCTTCAGGCTCTCATCGCACCATTTGATCCAACCACGTTCATAAACGATCCCTGCTGCGAGGCTCAGGTACCTGCCGAGCGCGGTGTCGTGCAGGCGGTCGGGATCGGGAAAGACGCGCTCCTTGATCTTCAGAAAAAGGTCGAGCTTGGCCTTGTGGGCGTTGCGCCGCTCGAGAATCTGCGCATGCAGCGTGGCGCGGGGAACGACGCCGAGAGCACAGCATTTCACCAGCAGGTCTTCCTTGATCTGGCCCGGTGCCGACGGCACCGCGGCCCAGTCCAGCAGATGCTGACGACCGGCCTCGGTGACGCTGTACAGGATGCGGTTCGGCCTCGCCTGCTGCTCCACCACCGTCGGGCTGATGCTTCCCTGCGCATCCAGCTTGGCCAGTTCCTGGTAGATCTGCTGATGCGTGGCGCGCCAGAAGTGGCCGATGGACATATCGAACTGCTTCGCGAGATCGTAACCGGTCATCGGCTGCTCGAGCAGGGAAACGAGAATCGCGTGGGAAAGTGCCATGGTGAAATGATTTCTGATCGTAGGGATAGCAGTGTAAAAGATTCTTCGCTCGAAGCGTGCCGCTTGACTTTTCCAACGGACTGAATGAGTATGCAAATTCTTGCATATAAATCGACATTAACCAAGGAGCGCCAGATGAGTCTCAAAGGAAAAACCCTGTTCATTTCCGGCGGCAGCCGCGGCATCGGACTGGCGATCGCGCTGCGAGCCGCCCGCGACGGCGCCAACATCGCGATTGCCGCCAAGACCGCCGAACCGAATCCGCGACTGGAAGGCACGATCTACACCGCCGCTGCGGCGATTGAGGAAGCCGGCGGCAAGGCCCTGCCCCTGCTGGTGGATATTCGCGATGAGAAACGCGTCGCCGAGGCGGTGGCGGAAACGGCGGCTGCCTTCGGCGGCATCGACATTCTGGTCAACAATGCCAGTGCAATCCGCCTTACCGGCACGCTCGATACGCCGGTCAACCGCTACGACCTGATGCATGGCGTCAATGGCCGCGGCACCTTCGTCTGCGCACAGGCCTGCCTGCCCTACCTGCTGAAGGCGGACAATCCGCATATCCTCACGCTTTCGCCGCCGCTGGTGCAGGATGCGAAATGGTTCAAGGCATGGCCGCCCTACAC
>NZ_DAIUCO010000370.1:0-3634 GCF_036846085.1 Noviherbaspirillum sp.
GCCGATCAAATCGACGTCAATCCAAAAAAACAGTGGCTTGTTCAGCTTAGCCCTAACGCTCACGGCAGCTTCGCCCGCAACTGCGCACTCGAAACATCATCAATATGCCGAAAAGCCGAAGCGGACTGCTCCATTGCCTGCCCACTCGCGCCGAAAGATTCGAAGTGCACTTTCCACTCCCGTACCTCCTGCCATACTTGAGCGATGAGGGCGGCTGCGTCCCTCACGCTGAGACTGAACATTTCACGCGCTGCCATGGCGTTGTCCAGATGCGCCTGGCGTCCCTGGGGGCCAACCCCCAGAAAGAGAAAACGTTCATAGGCCGCCGACGGTCTGGGCATGACGTCATAAAGGGGGCTCAGGCGCCAGCCCATCAGCGTGGGGTCCCATAGAAAGCCGTGGTTGCGCAGGTGGTCGTCGTCATTGCTGACGAAAATGTTGTACACCATGCGCAGGAACAGTTCCCGGTTGTTTTCCCGGATCAGGTCGGGATGGCAGTAACGGCGAATGGCTTGTGCAAGCAAGCCATAGCTTTGACTGCGCGCAGATGTCTCGTCGCAGGCAAGGAGCGTCAGGCCACTGATGAAGCCGAGCCGCTTTTCGATCATTCCTTCCGATGGTGCAGTGGCCGCAAAGAGCATGTGCGGTTCCGGGTAGATGCCAGGCGCGGCCCAGATGCGGTCGAAGCGGCGGATGAGCATGACCCGGCGTTCGCCGACGGAAAGCGTCCTGACCTCCGGGACCGTCATTCCGCAGCGCTGTGCCAGCTGCAGTGTTGCCGCTTCGATCTCCGGCACGTTGAGGTGTTCGTCCTTGCTGGGAAATTTCGCCAGCCACAGGACGCCTTGCTCGTCACGCACACCGGCCTTGGGCCGAGCTCCGCCGAGCGCGGAGCCGCCATGAAAGATGGTTTCGAGATGCGCAGGTATCGGCAATCCGGCTTCGATGCGCTCGGCCGCTTCAAGCAGGTACTGCAATTCCGACATTGGTACATGACCGTTGTGCGCGTCGCTCTTGATGTCTGCCCGCACATCAAGCGCTCCGACGCGTTCGCTGCCGGCTTCGAGCAGATAGACGGACTCCGGCAGGCCGTTGGCCGGGGCCTTGCGTTTTGCTTCAATGACGCGACGGCCCCAGGCATCAGGGGCGGCATCGCGAATGCCGCCAAAGAAGGGCAATCCCTTGTCAGGGAAACTCTTTTTCCCGCGAATCGATTCCTTGTCCTTTAACGACAGGCTGACCGGGTCCACTTCCAGCGCGCCGGGACGGTCGATGTATCGCCGGCCGTAGGCGTACTCGGACGCGAGCAGTCGGTCGTTCTCTTCCGTCAGAGTGAGCAGCCCGGCCGGTACGAACTGGCCGTCCAGGGAGGCGAATACCGCGAGTTCTTGTTTTGTCGGCATTTAGTTGCCCCTAGAAATCCAGTTTGTCCCGCTCTTTCCGGGTGACTTCACGCACGCGCTGTCGCTTCTCGCTCGCGGCAAGCGCCACGAGCGAGGGATCGTTCTCCTGCAGCAGCCCGAGCAGGGTCTTTCCAGGGGCAATGGCGTCCAAATATCGCAATACCTGACCAATTGCGAGGCCGGCATCTCCCTTTTCCAGGCGATAAGCGGTGTTGCGGGACAGCCCGGCACGCAGGGCTGCTTCTGCTTGGGTGATATGGCGAGCAATCCGCAACCGTGCGAGGCGCGAGCCGATGAGGGCCATTTCTGCCATTCTTTCTGGCGGGAGAGCGCGGTTTTGTGTGATTTTCATGTTCGTTAAACGGTGCATTATTGATGTAATGCTCGATTTAATGAACACTATACCTGTTGCAATAGCAATGGTCAAAAATGTGTGTAATTTCGATCAATAACCAGCTGTATGCATCGTTTAACGAGCATAAGACCTTATTGTCCAAACCATGGCTTGCATTTTGATACGCAACATCGGTGAATGGGATTTGATACAGAACTTGCTGCCGGGACAGATTGAGACAGTGAAAGTCACTCTCGGGGCCGGGCCATCGCTACACGCCACGATAGAACCACTCGCCATTTCCCCGCGGCCCTTCAAATGGCTTCCGCGACAATCAGGCTTAACTGACCGGTATTGAACGCACGCCCTAGTTCGACACAGCAGCCGACTTGCCGCCCACGGCAGCCTGCCCGGGTGCCGGCGTCCCATTCACCAGCTCCCGGTACCGTTTCAGGGTCTCGTCGAACTTCACGTTGGTGAGCTGCATTTCCGCTTCCCGCTCGCCCTTGGCTTTCTGAGCCTTCACGACAGCCTCATTGGCCTCGTCGAGCTTGCGCTGCGCCAGCGGCGGCAGCACCGGATTCTTTTTCCGGTACACCTCCACTTCGGCGTGCACCGACTTCAGGTTTTTTTCCGCTGCGGCCAGCATCGCAGCATCGTTCTTAGCCTGCTCATCCAGCACGCCCAGGGCACGCTTGCGTGCATGGTCGATATCGCTTTCGCTGTGGTAGCGCGAGCGCAGCAGCAGGTCGCTCTTGCGCTGCGCTTCCAGGGCGGCTTCTTCGGCCTTGCGCCGTTCGGCCAGCAGTTGCAGCTCCCGCTTCTGCTCGGGTGTGAGCGGCGCCTGGATTTCGCGGACCACGATGCCGGACTTGTTGAGTTCGCGCATCGGCCGATTCGCGCATTCCGGCATCGGGCGGTCGGAGGTGATCATGCGGCCGGATGCGTCCTTGCATGAAAAAATCTGCGCCTGGGTAGCGCCATGCGCAATCAGCAAACACAGGAAGACCCAGCCACTTCGCATCCCGCCTCCATATGGCGTTGCGGACCATGATCCGCAACTTTGTTATTGAATTATCAAGTGATGCCGTAACGGCGCCGGTAAGCAGCGACAGCATCCTTGTACTGCGCCTGCTCCGGATGGGCACCGGCATCGGAGATATATTCCAACAAATCGTCAAGGTTGCCAATAGAAATCACTGGCATGCCGTAGGCCTGTGTCACTTCCTGCACAGCGGAATGCGGGGAAAGCGCGTCGTCCTTGCCGGAACGCTCCATCCGGTCGAGGGCAATCAGCACCGCGCATGGCGTCGCGCCGGCGGCGCGGATCATGTCGACCGACTCCCGGACCGACGTGCCGGCGGAGATGACGTCGTCGATGATGACCACCCTGCCCTGCAGCTTCGCGCCGACCATGGTGCCGCCTTCGCCGTGGTCCTTGGCTTCCTTGCGGTTGAAGGCGAACGGCACGTTGCGTCCCCTTGCCGACAGGGCGACCGCGGTGGCCGAGGCGAGCGTGATGCCCTTGTAGGCCGGCCCGAACAGCATGTCGAATTCGATGCCCGAATCGATCAGGGTCTGTGCGTAAAAATCGGCAAGCTTGCCGAGGTTGGCGCCGTCGTTGAACAGCCCGGCGTTGAAGAAATATGGCGAGGTGCGGCCGGCCTTGGTGATGAATTCACCGAAGCGGAGCACGCCGGCGGATACGGAGAATTCGATGAATTGCTGACGAACGTTGGTCAAGATTACCTCGGGATGGTGAAGTGGGGATCAGGGTCTCTTGGCACCGCCGGCACTGGTGCGTCACAAACCACCGCGGAGTGGCTCCTTCCCCAACTCAGGGGGAAGGTTGGGATGGGGGTAGTGGGGTTGTGTCAACGCATCCGTTAGCCCAACC
>NZ_DAIUCO010000371.1:0-3459 GCF_036846085.1 Noviherbaspirillum sp.
ACGTCGCCGGGCAGGGCGGTGCCAGCGTCGCCAGCCGTGTCGAGAATGCGAAAGGCACGCCCGCATCCGCGCCGGTCATCCGCCTTGCGTCCTCCAAACCGGAGTACGTGACCGGTGGCGACGCATTGATCGATGTGATGCTGCCGAAAGTATCCGACGCCAATGGCCGGCGCACGCTGGTGGTGGAAGTGAACGGCGAGGACCAGTCCTCCGCCTTCAAGCCGGACCCGATGAACGAGGGCCACATGATCGGTCTCGTCACCGGATTGAAGGAGGGCGGAAACACCATCGTGGCCCGCTGGGTCGGCACGTCCGGCAAGCTGCACCTCACCAATTACCCGGTCACCGGACCTGTCTTCTCGGGTCCGCACCAGAAGCCGTATCTCTGCCAGACCGATACCTTCCGCATATATCCGAATGGTCCGCTGCTCGGCGCCGCCACCGATGAAAACTGTTCGGTGCCGACCCAGGTGCACTACCTGTACCGTGCGCTCGACAACAGCTACAAGCCCTATGACGCCAACGCGGCGGCGCCCGCCGACATGACCACGACCACCACGAAGGACGGCGCGACGGTACCCTATATCGTGCGCCTCGAGACGGGGACGATCAACCGCGCGATCTACCAGACCGCGATCCTGCACGATCCGAAGTCGGAGGCATCGATCGATCCGACCGCCACCACGAAAGGATGGAACAAGCGGCTGGTGTATCCCTTCGGCGGCGGATGCGGCGGCGGCTGGTACCGGCAGGGCAATGCCACCGGCGGCGTGCTGAACCACGACATTCTTTCGCAGGGCTACGGCCTGGCATCGGCCTCGCTGAATGTATTCGGCACCAACTGCAACGATGTGCTCTCCGCCGAGACCGTCATGATGGTCAAGGAGCGCTTCATCGAAACTGTCGGCCGGCCGAACTACACCATCGGCTGGAGCTGCTCCGGCGCGGCAATGCAGCAGTACATGATCGGCAACAACTATCCCGGACTGCTGGACGGCATCATCCCGAGCTGCAGTTTCCCCGACCCGAGCAACCCGGCCAGCACCGATGCGCGCCTGCTCTACAACTACTTCAACTTCAACAAGGGCACCGCATGGACGCAGGTAGAACTGGCGTCCGCATCCGGCTACTGGGGCTACAACCACGTTAACAACCAGAACTCGGTCTGGGCCAACCGCTTCGACACCATCGCCAACCGTCCGAACGGCTATACCTCGGCGGTATTCAATGCCGTCGTGCCGCAAGGCGCGCGCTTCGATCCGGTCACCAATCCGATGGGCGCACGGCCAACCCATTGGGACCATGGCGTGAACATGTTCGGCCGCGACCCGGATACCGGCTATGCGCGCCGCGCGATGGACAACGTCGGCGTGCAATACGGCCTCGGCGCCCTGAACGAAGGCAGGATCACAAAGGAGCAATTCCTCGACCTGAATGAAAAGATCGGCGGCTACGACATCAACGGCACCTTCACGCCGCAGCGCACCCAAGGCGACCCGATCGGCATCGCCAACGCCTACCAGACGGGCCGCATCATGCTCGGCAATGGCGGGCTGGCTTCCATGCCGATCATCGACTGGGACCAGCTCGACACGGAGGAGCTGCCCACCGGCGACCTGCACCTGAAGTTCTTCCATTACATGACGCGCGAGCGGCTCATCAAGTCGAACGGCAACGCGGACAACATGGTGATGTGGAACGGCGGCTCCATCAACACGGCCTTCATCGGCATGCAGGCGTTGGCCCGGATGGATGAATGGCTGGCCAGGATCGAGGCCGACACCACGGACGCCCCGCGCCGCGACAAGGTCATCCGCAACAAGCCGGCCAACCTGTCGGACGGCTGCTGGGCACCCGGCGCCAGCGGCGTCGCCGCACCCGTGTTCATCAAGGAGAAGCAGTTCCTCGGCACGCGTGGTTCGTCGACCTGCAATACGCTGTATCCGGGATATTCCTATCCGCGCGGCGTCGCAGGGGAGCCGGCGGCTTCCGACATCGTGAAGTGCGAGCTGCGTCCGATCGATGCCGCGGATTACAAGCAGGCGTTCACCGCGCCCGAGCTGGCCCGCCTGAACGCCGTCTTCCCGGAAGGCGTGTGTGACTACAGCAAGCCGGGCATCGGCCAGCGTCCGCTGGCGGGAACGTGGCTGCACTATACGAACCCGGGCGAGTTCGTGAAGAAGGTGGACTGACGGGACTGCCGTTCGCCCGCCGGGTGGCAGGAATGCCCGGTGCGGTGGATGGCGTTTCGGTACCGCTTTTGCTGGCGGAATGAGAAAAGGACCCGTGGAATGCGGGTCCTTTTTTTTCTTGCTCGGGTGATCAGAAATGTTCTTGTGACGTCGCTTGAAGATGCAATGCCCTTAAAAAAAACGACGTGATTTTTCGAATTGCAAGTTCAGCTCATCGACCAAGAGAAGCGCTCATCGAACAGAGTTGGAACGCCTGATCTATGACTTCCAGGGCAGGGCGATGGACTGGCCGTCAGGAAAATGCGCCTCGACCGGGCTCATCGAAAACACCGCGACGAACTGCAGCGGCTCCTTGCCGACGCTGATGATCTGGTGGTCGGCGTTGGCGGGAATCACAATGGTCGTATTCGGGCCGAAGCGCTCGACCTTGCCTGCGATATGCAGTTCGCCCTCGCCGGCGCTGCACATCACCACTTCCTCGCAATCATGCCTGTGCGGCGGCGTCGCGCCGCCCGGCGCAACCGACTGCTGCCAAACTGAAATTTTGCGCAAGCCATCGGCGCTGCCCGCCAGCGTGGCGTGATCGATTCCGGGAATGCCGCTCGGGCTCGGTACCTGGTTGGAAAGCACGTACATGTCATCGCTCCTCATGGTTGATTGGATATGGTTTACCGGACCGTCCGGAGGACGGATGCAGGGCAGTATCGATCATTGCCGGTGATTCCGGAATAACCATGGGTGGCATAATATTGAGGAAAAATTTTCCTCAATTCCGGAGTCCAGGATGAGCGGATTCAGCCAGTTCTTCGCCTTTGCCTGTGCCGCCCGGCACGGCAGTTTCGCCCGGGCCGGACGCGAACTCGGCGTCACGCCATCGACCGTCGCCAAGCGCATCGTCCGGCTGGAAGAACAGCTCGGCATCAAGCTGTTCCACCGCACGACACGGCAGGTCTCGCTGACCTCCGACGGCGAGGCGCTGTTTGCGCGTTGCGAAAAAATCCTGGCCGATATCGACGAACTCGAAGCGCTCGCCGCAGGCACGGGCGGCGAACCGCGCGGTGAATTGCGCATCAATGCGCCGATTGCCTATGGCAAGCGCATGGTGCTTCCGGTGGTCGCGGACCTGCTGCTGCGCCATCCCGGCATGACGGCCGACGTCCGCCTGACGGACCAGGTGTGCGACCTGATCAAGGACGGCATGGATGCGGCCATCCGCATCATGCCCCTGGAAGACTCGCGGCTGGCCAGCCGCCAGATTGGTGTGCAG
>NZ_DAIUCO010000372.1:0-3434 GCF_036846085.1 Noviherbaspirillum sp.
AGGCCTGGGCCTGCGGGGCGTAAATCCATCCTTCAGCAGGAGGGAGGAGACAAGGGTTTGAAAACGTCGCTTAGTTGAACGGGTACCGCAGGCGGTGATTCGCACGTAAACCATTTTTCCTCGTGGCACGCGACGATGCATCCGCAATATCGTCGAACCACAAGCCGACCGGTCGGCGTACCTGCGGTGTTCTTGTTCGTGCCGGCGCGGAAATACGTGCCGCGAAGCGGCTGGTCGCAGGTCCGATCAGGTAAGCGACCGGGAAGGCGATCGGCCACGCCGTCAGCCAGGTGATCATCCAGGCATTGAAAAAATTCGCTGTCGGTCCTTCCCACACCAGTTGCATGACGGCCGTCATGACGAGGGTGAGTGCGCCGGTAAACAACAGCGACGGCAGCATCGATGCGAGGCTGCGCGAACGGCGCAGCGCTTGAATCGTCCTGCTGGCCAGGCTGCCGGTGACGTCAGTGGAAATTGTGTGGTTCATGGCAATGACGCGTTTGGATTATGCTCTCGCCTCAGTCCTGGGCCGCGAGATGGCGCAACTCGGCGGCAAGACCGGGCTGGCTCGATTCGACGTCCTGCGCGAGGCGATTCACCATCAGCACGCTGCGCAGGGTGCGGCGCGAGCGGCGCTCTTCCAGCGACAGACGGGGATTGACTACCAGCAGGGCGGCACGCAGCAGGCCCATCAGCAACGGCTTGAAGACCATGAACAGGGCGATCAGCGCGCCGAGACCGATCAGCGGGCGTGCAAGGGGAGCGACGGCGCCGGCGAACACCTGTACGGTCGGGAGCGCGGCTTGTACGGGAAAAGCGATGGTCAGTATGGACATAACTACCTCTCTGAAATGATGTTTTCTTTGTGCGAATTGCAGTGTAGAACCACACCAGTTATTAATCCAATTTCGTTTTTCGATATCTACTATAATCTACGTGAATAACTGGCATTGCATGCCGGACTGTATCGCTGCCTATATTGAATGGATGAGACATGAGTTTTTTGACGCTGGATTTGAACCTGCTGCGCGTGTTCGATGCGGTCATGACGGAGCAGAACCTGACCCGGGCCGCCAGTCGGCTCGCGATGACACAACCGGCGGTTTCCAACGCCCTGCGCCGCTTGCGCGACGCCTTGGGAGACGAATTGCTGATCCGCACCGCCCACGGCGTCAAGCCGACGCCCCGCGCCGAAACGCTGTGGCCGGCGGTACGCCGGGCGCTGGGCGAGCTGGAAGAGGCGATCGCTCCCGACCAGAGCTTCGATCCGTCTCGGGCCCAAAACACGTTCCGCATGGCAATGGCCGACGCGACCGCCGCGCTTTGGCTGCCATCGCTCGTACGCAAGATCGAAACCGAGGCGCCCGGCATTCTGGTGCGGATGGTGCCGCTGACGACACGTGAGCCGCGGCCAATGCTGCTACGCGGCGATATCGACCTGGCGATCGGCTTTTTCCCCGGCGTGGTGTCGCAGATCGCCAGCGGCGGCGCATCGGTGTCGCCGATCCGCCATCAGCAGTTGTATTCCGGCCGCTATGTGTGCGTGATGCGCAAGAACCATCCGCTGGCGAACGGCGAGCTGACACTCGACGCCTATTGTTCCGCCAATCATCTGCTGGTGAGCTTTTCGGGTCGCGCGCACGGACTGGTCGACGAGGCGCTGGCGCAGCTGAACCGCGAACGGCGCATCCTGCTGACGGTCAACCAGTTCTTCACCGGCGGCAGGGTGGTGGCGAGTTCCGACCTGATCACGACGTTGCCGCGCCATCTCATCGCATCGACCGGCATCACCGGCGAGCTCATCGCAAAGGAGCTGCCGTTCAACCTGCCAAATGTGCACGTCGACATGCTGTGGCATGAACGCGATACCCGCAATCCGGCGCATACCTGGCTACGCGGGCACATGAGCGGCGCCACGCGGGAAGCGTTCGGCAGGGCCGGGCAGGTCCTGGCATCCAACGCCGCGCCGTAAGCCACGGCCGTTGCGGAAGGCCGCCGCTTTTCGGTCTGCTTCCCCAGGACCTTGTCACGATACGGTCATGAACCTGTCACGTTGGTGTAACGGCGGATGTCTAGAATCGCCCCGTTCCATTCCCTCCCAACGTCATAGGAAACTCACCGATGAACAAGCCCACCGATCTGTCCCGCGTCGTACTCGATGACGATGACATTGGTTCCAACAACTCGCAAAACGACCATTTCAGCGCGGTGCTCGATGCGCGCCTGAGCCGCCGCAGCTTGCTGCGCGGCGGCGTGGCGTCCGCGGCAGGTGCGTTGCTCGGCTCCCTGGGCCTGTCGGCATGCGGCGGCAGCGACGATACGGCCACGGCGGCACCGGTGCCGACTACGCCGACCGAAAAACTGCTGGCATTCCAGGCCGTGCCGAAAAGCCTCGCCGACGCAGTCGTGGTACCCGCGGGCTACACCGCGACCGTCCTGTATGCGCTGGGCGATCCGCTGACCGCGTCCACGCCGGCATACAAGAACGACGGCACCGATACCGATTTCGACAACCGCGCCGGCGATCACCATGACGGCATCGAATATTTCGGCCTGTCCGCCGCCGGCGCACCCGACCCGGGCAGCTCGAGCCGCGGCCTGCTGGCAATGAACCACGAGGCGCTGACCCAGCACTTCCTGCATCCGACCGGCGCCAGCGCCAATCCGCGTCCGGCTGCGCAAAGCGACAAGGAAATCCCGGCGCATGGCGTGTCGGTGGTGGAAGTGCGCAAGGGCGCCAACGGCGCGTTCTCCTACGTTAAGGAGTCGGCTTTCAACCGTCGCGTGACGCCGATGACGCCGATCCAGATGTCGGGTGTCGCACGCGGCAACGGCCTGCTGGTGACGAAGTACTCGACCGCCGGCACCGACACACGCGGCACGATCAACAACTGCGGCACAGGCAGCACACCGTGGGGCACGCTGGCGACCGGCGAGGAAAACTGGGCGGGCTATTTCAAGCGTGGCGCCGGCGACAACGCCGCACGCGGCGACAGGAGCGTCGTCGCCCTCAACCGCTACGGCCGCGCGGAAAATTCGAGCAGCCGCCATGGCTGGGAGACCACCGGCACCGACGACAAATACGCACGCTGGGACATCAGCAAGTCGGGCACGTCCACCAATGGCAGCGACGACTATCGCAACGAGATCAACACCTTCGGCTACATCGTGGAGATCGACCCGTACGACAAGAACGCGCCGGTCAAGAAGCGCACCAGCCTCGGCCGCTTCTCGCATGAAAGCGCAGCCTTCGGCAAGCTCGTTGCAGGCAAGCCGTTGGCCGTCTACATGGGTGACGACTCCCAGGGCGAGTACATGTACAAGTTCGTGTCGAACGCCGTCTGGAATGCCGCCGATGCCGGCGCACCGAACCGCATCGCCACCGGCGACAAGTACCTCGACCAGGGCAAGCTGTATGTCGCCAAGTTCAATGC
>NZ_DAIUCO010000373.1:0-3428 GCF_036846085.1 Noviherbaspirillum sp.
TTGTGGAACAACTGCTCCGCGAGGGAGAGGGCGGGCAGCGGCTTGCTGTAAAAGTATCCCTGGTGCTCGTCGCATCCGAGGTCCCGCAGGATATTCAACTGTTCCTGGGTTTCGACGCCTTCGGCCACCACCCTCAGCGCCAGGGCGCGGGCCATATTGACGATGGCGGCGACGATGGCGTTGTCGCCGAGGTCCTTGCCGAGATCGCGGACGAACGACTGGTCGATCTTCAGGATGTCGATCGGCAGCGCCTTCAGTACCGATAGGGAGGAGTAGCCGGTGCCGAAATCGTCGATCGCGATGGTGATCCCGCTTTCGCTGATCTCGCGCAGGACGGAGCTCGCCTTGTCGAGATCGCGGATCAGGAGGGACTCGGTAATCTCCAGCTGCAGGCTGGATGGCGGTACATCATGTTCCCGCAGCGCGCGGTAGATGACGTCGGGCAGGTCTGCATAGATCTGCGGTATCGCGATATTCACCGCGATCGGCACCGATGGATAGCCGCTGTCGGCGTCTTGCCAGCGCTTGGCCTGCGCGCATGCGCTCGAAATCACCCATTCGCCGATCGGAATGACCTGGCCGGTCTCGGTCGCGGCCTGGATGAAATCGCCGCCGGACAGCAGGCCCATGCGCGGGTGATGCCAGCGCAGCAGGGCTTCGACGCCCGCGATGCGGCCGGTGCGGGTATCGACCTTCGGCTGGTAGTAAAGCTCGAACTCATTGTGTTCGAGCGCATGCTGCAATTCATGTTCGAGCTGGCATCGTTCCAGCAGGCGGGCATTGAGTTCCTCGTGGAAGAACTGCACGCTGCCGCGCCGCTCCTGCTTGGCGTGGTACATCGCGAGATCGGCGCTGCGCATCAATGTGTGCACGGTGGTGCCGTCCTGGGGGAAAAGGCTGATGCCGATACTGACCGAGGTCTTGATGTGCTGCGATCCGATGGTAAAGGGCTTGCTGTTGGCCTTGGCGACTTTCTTTGCCACTTCCGCCGCGGCGGTGTAGGAGGGGAGTGCTTCCATCAGCACGACGAATTCATCGCCGCCCAGGCGGGCGACCATGTCGGAGCCGCGGACCGCGCCGGTGATGCGTTCCGCCACCTGCAGCAGCAGCTCGTCGCCGGCATCATGGCCGAGCGTGTCGTTGATCGCCTTGAAGCGGTCCATGTCCAGGAACAGCAGCGCCAGTTTTTCATTCTGCCGGGCTGCCTTGGCAATGGCATGCTCCAGCGATTCGGTCAGCGAGCGACGGTTCAGCAAGCCGGTCAGGGGATCCTTGGTCGCCAGGGCATGGGCGCGTTCCTGCGCCTGCCGGCGCTCGATGATTTCAAGCTCGAGAGCGGCGTTGATGCGCTTGAGATCCTCCATCTGCTGCGCCTGCATGTCGCGATTGAGCATCGCCAGTTCATCCTTCTGGAACTGGAGTTGCAGGTTCTTCTTCGCCAGCTCGATGAAAACGGAAACCTTGCTGTGCAGGATCTGCGGAATGACCGGGCTGATCAGGTAATCCACCGCACCATGCTGGTAACCCTTCAGACGATTCATCTCATCCGCGTAATGCGCAGTAATGAAGATGATCGGAACGAACGCGGAGCGGGGGTGGGTATGAATAATCTCGGCGGTTTCAAAGCCATCCATCCCCGGCATGCTGACATCGAGCAGGATGACAGCGAAATTGTGGTCGAGGACCTCGCGCAAAGCCTGTGCACCGGAAGTCGCGGTCACGACTTCATAGTGCTCGGCCTCAGGGGCGCTGAGCAGCAGGGTCTTCAGTGCGAGCAGGCTGGCAGGATGGTCGTTGACGAGGAGTACTTTGGGCTTCAACAATTCTTTTCTCTCATTCAAGGCGGGTAAAACGGCGAACTGTTTCCCTGTCTCGTGCACCATGGCGTGACCTCGTCATATGCAATACCAAAGAGCGTATCGATCGTGGCATGCGTCGGCGACACAAAGCAAGGCAGAAAATACGCGGCAGCAGAGATGCTGCAACATGATCTCTTAGTGTCTGTTCGTCGTATTGCGTTTGCGCATTATTTCCGCACGCCATAACAAACTGTAGCGATTGACTTTAGAAGTAGGAGGTACCTCAACGTTCCCTGAATCCATCAAAAAATGCATTGATGGAAGAATTTATTGTGGTAAATACATCGCAACTTTCCACATGGAATTGAAATAATTTCCGCTGCTAAACCTTTGTGGTTCCTGCGGGAAAGAGAAGAGAGAAAGGTTGTTGAAACGACAGCGCCGCTGGGATGTTGCGGCGAACAACAGATTGAAAAAATGCCATCTCTGGTCGGGTTGAACAACCGGCATGCGTTGGATGCATGCCGGCCCATCGTGATCAATCAGGCAAGATTGAAGCCGCTGTCGACCATGATCAATTCACCGGTGGTTTTCGCCGCACCGGAAAGCAGCCATAACGCGGTGTCCGCCACATCGGCCGGTTCGACCACATCCTGCAACGGGGCGCGCTCCATATACATAGTGCGACGCGCCTCATATCGTTCGTCGCCCAGTCCCGCTCTCAGCCACTTGCCCTCGATGAAGCCGGGGCAGATGGCGTTCACCCGGATCTGCGGTCCGAGTGTCTTGGCCAGCGCAATGGTCAGGGTGTTGAGCGCGCCCTTGGATGCCGCGTAAGCGATCGACGATCCGGCGCCACGAACGCCGGCAATCGACGATATGTTGACGATGGCGCCCCTGCCGCTCGCGCGCAACGCGGGAGCGCAGGCGCGTGCCATTTGAAACGGTCCTACCGTATTGACCGCATAGATATCCTGGAAATCGGCCGCGCTCAAGCCGTCGAGGTCGGCGAAATCGACAAACTTGGTCGTTCCCGCATTGTTGATCAGGCCGTCGATCCGGCCCCAGCGGTCCAGTACCTGCTGTGCCAAGCGGCGGCAATCCGCGTCCTTCGATACATCAGCCTGCAGCGGCATCGCCTCGCCGCCGAGTCGGGTGCATTGCTCCGCCACTGCCAGCGCATCATTTTCGCTCCGGCTGTAGTTGACGACGACTTTGGCGCCGTTCGCCGCCAGCGTCGTCGCACAGGCGGCACCGATGCCGCTCGACGCGCCGGTGACGATCACCACCTTGTCCTTCATGTTTTGCATGGAATCTCCTGGTTGTTCTGATGGGATTGGTTTCTCTGGCCCGATTCGCGGGTGGAGAAATTGTCCGCCAAATCGGCTTACGTCGCCGGCGACCGTAAAAGTCCGCCATTCCGCCGCACTTCCCCCTACGCCTTTGCTGCAGCCGCTAAGGCATCTGCGCAACACCTGAAAAATTTTTTCATTTTGTGCCTGCCGGATACCTTGTTGCCAGTGGCTAACAGAGTATTATTATTTCCTCTCGTCAATTTTCTTTGACCCATCTTTTTCCCGGCATTTTCATGTTCAAGAAACTCCTGCTCGTGGCAGCCCTTGGCTACAC
>NZ_DAIUCO010000374.1:0-3422 GCF_036846085.1 Noviherbaspirillum sp.
CGGACAGCATGCTGTCCGAATTCCCTGCTCCACCCCCGAAGGGGCAGCGACTCGCCTCGCTGGAGCAGTGCTCCAGCCCTTTTTTGCCTTCTTTTTTGGTGAGACAAAAAAGAAGGTGGCCCGCCGGGGCCAGTCCCGGCTAGTGTCTTCGAAGAACTACAGGCGTTGTAATACCGGAGATACTCCGTCGCTCTGGATTCCCGCCTTCGCGGGAATGACAGAGATAATCCGCTACCGAAGACACTCCGTAGCTCTGGATTTCCTCTTGCAGGGTGCGCACTGGCTTGCAAAACAATACTGTTTTACAAGAAATGCCAGGCAAATGCGCTGAGCGTTTTCACACAACACACCAAAAGAACTCAAGCACACCTACCGAATTGCCCGCTCCCGCAATTCCGCTCCGTCTTCCCCATACAACCGAACCAGCGTCGAACTCCGCGTCCCGTACTCTGGCAACTCAATGCACACTGCCGACAAAGCCCGCTCCCACTCCAGGCTGATGCCGGTCTGCGGCAGCCTGCAATCCGAAGCAATCGTCGTATCGGTGAGCATTTCGAAGTAAGCATCTTCCGGCGCACCCTGGCAAAGCAGGCTGGCAAACTGGGCCTTGGTGCTCACCACCTTCGGCCATGGCGTATCGAGTGCGCCGTTGGACAGCCCATAAATGCCCGGTGGAAGAGGGCGGCCATTGCGTTCGTCATCCGCGGTATTGGAGTACCAGATCAGCTTGCCGGCATCGCCGACCAGCAGGTTGAAACCATTGTACAAATGCGCCCGCCCGGCGATTTCGCGCACGTAGTCGTCCGGGCTGGTATCGCTCCCGAGGTAGTCGGCGACCAGGGCGCCGCGGGTGGGCGCGTCACTGCGTTTCTGGTCGGGAGCGCGGATGTTGGTGACGGCGGCAAAACGGCCGCTGCGATTGATGCCCATCCAGGTTCCGCCGCCCTGCAAATCACGGCCTGCGTAGATATGCGGGCGGTCGGTCCACCAGTCGGCGGGAACAGCGGGGCGATTGTAGAATTCGTCGCGGTTGCCGGCGGCGATCAGCGGAACGCCGGGGACGACGTGCCAGGCAAAGACGATCAAGCACATGTGGAGCAGTCCAGAAAATATTCCATATTGCGTTTGCCTTCGATCAGTTTGACGAGGTCGGTCTGCGCGACAGCCTGCTCCAGCCGCAGGTCAAAGCCGTCCGGTATGGCAAGATACACCTCCATCCAGGTGTGCTGCCCTTGCTGTTCTTCGGGACGTCGCTTGAGTGCGGTGACGATACCATATTCCCGCGAAAGCGATTGCTGCAGCGTGCGGACCGTCAATTGCAGTGAGCGGGCGTGTTCGGAACGCACGCGGTAATAGATATACAAGTCCTTCATGCGCGATCCGGCTTGTTCAGGCCGCGTCGGGCAGGGAATAGGGCAGGCTGCCGAAACGCAGCACAGGACCATTCGCCGAACCCAGATGCACGCCGGATTGCTCTGTGGCGGCAATCTTCACCTCGACCAGGCAATCCATCCCGCCGGCGTCGTTTTTTTCGGCATTCACAATCATGCCGCAGGGTTGATCCGGATCGGCTGCGGAAAACACCTCCATGCCGGCGCGCGCATCGATCGTCTCGACCGACGCGAGCATCATCCGCCGCTTGAGCTTGCCGAGGTACTGGCTGCGGGCGACGATTTCCTGTCCGGGATAGCACCCCTTCTTGAAGTTCACTCCGCCGACCAGCTCGAAATTGACCATCTGCGGCACGAACTGCTCCTGGGTCGGCTGCGTGATGCGCGGGATGCCCGCATGGATTTCCGACAGCCGCCAGAGGGCAGCGCCGGCCGGCGGTAATTTTGCGGTCAATGTCGGCCAGGCGGCCTGGGCGGTCATCGGGTCGGCGACCCAGAGATAGCGCGGAACCGAGAGCGCATCCGCCATGCGGATCAGGATGCCGGCGTCCGACTCGGCCTTGCCGAAGGGCGCCGCTGGCGGCACGGGAAACCACTGCGTCAGCAAACCGGCGACATCGTGCCCGGCGAGACCAAGCGACACATGCGTGTCGGAGACATCATTGAGCTTGACCTTGGCGCGCAGCACGAACATTTGCAGGCGCTTCTGCACGGCGGGTTGGATTGCACGCGGCAGTTGCAGCATGATGCTGTCGCCGGCCTTCCATGTCAGCATGCTCGCCAGCAGCCGACCCTTCGGAGAACAATATCCGGCCAGCCGCGCCTCGGACGGGCCGAGATGCTCCACGTCATTGGTCAGCTGGTTATGGAGGAAAACAGCCGCCTCTTCACCGGACGCAGCGATCAGGCCAAGATCGGTGAGGGGGGCAACGAAGGCAGACGGCGCCGGGCTGTCGCCGGCGAAGCCGATGACGTCGTTGCCGGCGTCCAGGACGGCACTGTGCTGGATCAAGAATTGCAACCATGTATTCATGTCGGCGGTCTCAAACTAAAAATGGTTTTATCATCACGGCTCGATTATAGTGAGCCCGCAAAAAATCGTTCGATTCACGCAGTTTCCCGTTCCAGGCATCGTTTTGATTAAAAAATTTATCCTCGTTGTCATTGTTTTCGCCCTGCTTGCAGCGGGCGTGACAGTTTTTTGGGCAAACCGGCCTATTCTTGATGCGGGCCGGCAGCCGCTCGAATTTACCATCCGCTCGGGGAGCAGCGTAGCCAGCACCGCCGAGCAGATTGCTGCTGCGGGAGCGCCGGTGAATCCTGCCTGGTTCGCCGTCCTGGCCCGCCTGAGCGGAAAAGGTGGACGGTTAAAGGCGGGCCACTACGAATTAAAGCCGGGCACTTCCCCGCTGGGTCTGATCGATCAGCTTGTCAGGGGTGAATTCGCACAGGAATCGCTCGCTATCATAGAGGGTTGGACATTCCGGCAGATGCGCCAGGTTATTGACGCCCATCCCGCGCTGAAGCATGACACCGCCGGACTTTCCGACGCCGAACTGATGCAAAAGGTCGCGCCGGATTACCGTTTGCCGGAAGGACTGTTTTTCCCTGATACGTACCGGTTTGCAAAAGGATCGAGCGATATCCAGGTCTACAGGCAGGCCCACGCATTGTTGCTGAAACGCCTGAACCAGGTATGGGAAAAGCGCGATCCGTCGTTGCCCTACAAAAATCCGTATGAAGCGCTGATCATGGCCTCCATCATCGAAAAGGAAACCGGGCAGAAGTCCGAGCGCAACATGATCGCCGCAGTCTTCGTCAACCGGCTCCGCCTAGGCATGCTGCTGCAGACCGATCCGACGGTGATTTACGGCATGGGGGACAAGTTCAAGGGCAACATCCGCAAACGCGACCTGGAGACCGATACCCCATACAACAGCTACACCCGTGCCGGCCTGCCGCCGACGCCGATCGCGTTGCCCGGCGCGGAATCGCTGGCGGCAGCGCTGAATCCGGCCGCCAGCAATGCAC
>NZ_DAIUCO010000375.1:0-3354 GCF_036846085.1 Noviherbaspirillum sp.
CCCCCATCCCAACCTTCCCCCTGAGAGGGGGAAGGAGTTCTTCCTTTACTTTCTTACTTTCGATTCGTATTCAATCCCTCGGCACATAAAACACCGCCTTTTCCGTCACCTCCACATCGGGTCCTTCCATCGATGTCAGCGTGAATGCGATCTTGTTCGATCCCGGCGTGCCGTTGCCCGGTTCGATGCGCACCTTCACCGGCAGGCCGCGCGAGGCGGTCGGACCGAGCACCACTTCGTCGGGCGTCGCCAGTTTGATGCCGTCGATGCCGGAAACGGTTATCCGGTAGCGGCGCGTCGTTTCATCGGTATTCATGATCTGCAGGCGATAGACGTTTTCGATCAGTCCGTTGTCCACCTCCCGCGCCATCGCACCCCGGTCGCGGATCACATCCACCTTCAGCGGCGTGCGCGTCAGCAGGCTGCCGAGAAAAACTGCGGCGATGACACCCAGGATGCCGGTATAGATCAGGATGCGCGGACGCAGCGTGCGCATCCGGACGGCGCGGTCCGACAGCTTTTCCTTGAGGGCGTTTTCGGTGGTGTAGCGGATCAGTCCCTCCGGCTGCCCGGTCTTGCGCATGACGCTGTTGCAGGCATCCACGCAGGCGGCGCAGCCAATGCATTCATATTGCAACCCGTTGCGGATGTCGATGCCGGTCGGGCAGACCTGCACGCACATCGTGCAGTCGATGCAGTCGCCCTTGCCCTGGGCCATGTCATTCTTGCGCAGTGCGCCGCGCGGCTCGCCGCGTCCGGCATCGTAGCTGACGATCAGCGTATCGCTATCGAACATCGAGCTCTGGAAGCGGGCATACGGGCACATGTACTTGCATACCTGCTCGCGCAGCCAGCCGGCATTGCCGTAGGTGGCGAAGGCATAGAACAGGATCCAGAACATTTCCCATGGACCGAGGCCGAAGGTAGCGACTTCGCGCTGCAGCACATGGATGGGCGTGAAATAGCCGACGAAGGTGAAGCCGGTCCACAACGCGACGGCGCCCCATGCGGTGTGCTTGGCGGCCTTGCGCGCGAACTTGGATACCGACGCGGGCTGCCGGTCGAGACGCATGCGGGCGCTGCGGCTGCCTTCGATCTGCCGCTCGATCCACATGAAGATTTCGGTGTAGACGGTCTGCGGGCAGGCGAAGCCACACCATACCCGCCCCGCGACGGCGGTCGCCAGGAAGAGCAGGTAGGCGCAGATAATCAGCAGCACCGCAAGGTAGATGAAATCCTGCGGCCAGAGCACGATGCCGAAGATATAAAACTTCCTCGCCGCCAGGTCGAACAGCACGGCCTGGCGGTCATTCCATGTCATCCACGGCAAGCCGTAGAACACCAGCTGCGTCAGCCAGACACACACCCAGCGCAGGGTGGCATAGCGCCCCTTCGTCTCGCGCGGATAGATTTCCTCGCGAGCGGCATACATCTTGATGACCGCCACTTCCGGCGTGGATTGCTGGTTCATTTTTGCTGCGCCACTTTCACCGGATCAGCGGTCAATTCCGCCTTGTCGGCCGACAATCCCCATACATACGCGCCGAGTACATGCACCTTTGCTTCGCCGAGGAAGTCGCGGAACGCGGGCATGGTGCTGGTGCGGCCCTTGCGGATGGTTTCCATGACGGTATTGGCACTTCCGCCATGCAGCCAGATCTTGTCGGACAGGTTGGGCGCGCCGAGAGCCTGGTTACCGGTGCCGGTGCCGCTGTGGCAGGACGCGCAGGCAGCCATGTATTTCGGCCGTCCCAGCACGGACTTGACCGGATCGGTCGTCATGCCGGACAGGCTGCGCACATAGTTGGCGACGTTCTCGATATCCTTTTCCGTTCCGAGCGCGGCGCCCATCGGCGGCATGTGGCCGCGGCGGCCGTCAAGGATCGATGCCTTGATCGCCTCCGGCGTGCCGCCGTACAGCCAGTCCTTGTCGGCCAGGTTCGGGAAGCCCTTGCTGCCGCCGGCGTCGGAGCCGTGGCACTGCGCGCAATAGGTCATGAACAGGCGTTCGCCGATCACCCGCGCCTGCGGGTCCGCCGCCACCATCTTCATGTCCTGCTGCATGTACTTGTTGAACAGCGGACCGTATTCGGTATCCGCCTTCGCCATTTCCTTCTGGTACTGCCCTGTCGATTGCCAGCCGAGCTTGCCTTCGAAGGTGCCGAGGCCGGGATAGAGATACAGATACGCCAGGCTGAACACGATGGTGATGTAGAACAGCCACATCCACCAGCGCGGCATCGGGTTGTTCAGTTCGCTCAGGCCTTCGTCCCAGCTATGGCCGGTGGTTTGCACCTTGCCGTCGGCATCCCGGGTGACGGTGACCTTGCCCTTCGATTGCACCCAGAGCAGCACGCCGCAGCCGAAGACGCTGACCAGCGTCAGCACGGTGATGTAAATGTTCCAGAATCCGTCGTTGAAATCAGACATGGCTGTTCTCCGGAGAAGCGCCTGCGTCTTCCTGCTCGTCGGCGAACGGCAGGTACGCAGCCTGCTCGAAGGCCGGCTTGCGCCGCGCGCTGTAAGACCACCAGATGATGCCGAGGAAGGTGATGAAACTCATTACCGTCACCAGGCTGCGGATGTCGAGCAATTCGATTGCCATGATTACCTCTTTGCCTTGATCAATGTGCCCATCTCCTGCAGATAGGCGATGAGTGCGTCCTGCTCCGTCTTGCCTGCCAGCTCCTTCGGCGCCGCAGCGATGTCGGCGTCGGTGTACGGGTCGCCGAGACGCTTGAGCGCGCGCATGCTGGACACAACCACGTCCGGATTGACCTTGGCGGTTTCCAGCCACGGGTAGCCGGGCATGTTCGATTCGGGCACCACGTCGCGAGGGTTGTTCAGGTGGATGCGGTGCCATTCGTCGCTGTAACGGCCGCCGACGCGCGCCAGGTCGGGACCGGTGCGCTTCGAGCCCCACTGGAACGGGCGGTCGTACACGAATTCACCGGCGACGGAGTAGTGTCCGTAGCGCTCGGTCTCGGCGCGGAAGGGACGGATCATCTGCGAGTGGCAGTTGTAGCAGCCTTCGCGCACATAGACATCGCGGCCCGCCAAGCGCAGCGCCGAATACGGCTTCAGCCCGGCGACCGGCTCGGTGGTCGACTTCTGGAAAAACAGCGGCACGATCTCGGCAAGACCGCCGATGCTGACCACAAGGATCACGAGCGCGATCAGCAGCCAGGGGTTCTTTTCAATCCATTCATGGGAAAACTTCATTTACTGCTCCTAGTTGTTTCTGTGGAGGTGAGGTTGGGTCTTGGCAAACATTCGGCTACGGCGTTTATCCCTCCGTCGGGGCTTCTTCCCCCTTCCAGGGGGAAGGTTGGGATGGGGGTGGTGAGGTTGATC
>NZ_DAIUCO010000376.1:0-3260 GCF_036846085.1 Noviherbaspirillum sp.
GCAGCGATTACCCGACACCGGACGGCACCGGTGTGCGTGACTATATCCATGTCGTGGATCTCGCCCAGGGCCATGTCGCGGCGCTGAAGGAAATCTTCCGTTCGGGTCGCAGCTTCACGGTCAATCTCGGCACGGGGCAGGGCTACAGCGTGCTGGAAATGGTGAAGGCATTTGAAAAGGCAAGCGGGCGTCCGATTCCCTACCAGATCACCGCGCGCCGGCCGGGCGACATCGCTGTGTGCTATGCCGATCCGACGACGGCGAGCCGGATGCTGGACTGGCGGGCGAAGAAGGGGCTGGAGGAGATGTGTGCGGATCACTGGCGCTGGCAGAGTACGAATCCGAAGGGGTTTCAGGATTGATTGGTATTCGGAATTGATGGTGGTATGCCGGCCGCTGGCGCTTGGCGTTTTGTATGAAAGCAGCTTGATCAGCGTCATTGCATTCCCTCCAGGCACTGCACTGATTCTTTCCCTTATAGGCGGGCGTAGCATGGGTTTCATGGAGCATGTCCTACGCCTGCGCAACGGTACGCGCTTGCAAGCGCGTACTTCTTCTCCCGAGAAATTGCAGGCCATGTCGGGAAGCGAAATAAACCCGCCTTCGGCTCAAACAAAATCCGCTTCTTCAACCGGCTTGGCCTGTCCTTTTCCGGCTGCGTCAAGCGGGATTCAATAACCACGGGCTCTGTGACTCATTGCCGCCAGTTGTTCATCAGTGGTAACGATTAACAACAAGAACGATCGACAACTGTCTTCTGACAGCCGTTTCGACCTTCAATGTTTTCGTCGTACAGCCTGGCGAATTACATTCATTTCCTTCCGCAACTCCCCACCCGACTGAACCTTCTTGACGATTCGACCACTAACCATCGGTTTGCTCATCCTGAATCATCGTCCATGCATTCCCCGGCATTAACAGGCGGAACCATGTAAGGCAAACGACATACTGAATGCCGGCCCGTTCCCGAACCGGGTACGTGATTTGCATCTCTGCCGACTCCACGCGTGTAGCGATAGGCCGCACTGGTGTCGATAGCTGCTTCCATCCGGCACTCTTCCCTAATCAAGCAATGAGCACAATGCCTAAAAACAATCGGCTGTTCGACTATTTTCAGTGGGGAGCGCTTGGCCTTTTCCTGTTGTTCCTGAGTACCGAAGTGGTGCTCGCTCTTGGCTGGCGCATGCAGCATGACACGCCGCTGCTGCATTACGTTGCGTTTCTGATTGATAAGCATCACTTCACCCCCTATAAGGATGTGTTCGAAACGAGCATGCCCGGCACCTTGCTGTTCCATCTCGCCATCGGCAAGGCGATCGGGTATTCCGATGCAGCGTTCAGGACACTGGACATGCTTTACCTGCTTGTCTTCCTTGCGGTGACATGGACGCTGATGAGGCCTTTCGGCAAGGCGGTTGCCTGCGGCAGCGTATTGCTGTTCGGCCTTATCTATATGGGCCATGGTCCGTCAATGAGCCTGCAACGCGACTATGTCGGGATTTTGCCGATTGCGATTGCATTGCTCGTGGCGACCGGCACGACGCGCAAGACATACGCGCAGTGGAGCATCATCGGTGCGCTGTTTGCAGTCTCCGCTTCGATCAAGCCGCATCTCGCCATCGGCCTGCCGGCGGTGATTGCCTATGGAGCGGTGGTCATGCGCAACGGCATCGGCGCATTTCGTACCACCTTCGTCAGACCGTTCCTGCAGATCGCGGGTGCATCGGCGATTGGTTTCGTGATCGTCTTGTCGTTGCCGTTCATCTGGCTTTGGCGCACTGGCGGCTTCCCGTATTTTCGCGAGATGTTTGCTTTCTATCTGCCGCTGCACATACAGCTCACCGGCGACCACGTGATGATTACCGGCATCGCGCGCATCCGGTATCTGCTCGATTCATACCGGAACTTCGGTGGCCTCGGCATGCTGCTGGTGCCCGTGGCGCTCGGCGCTTATATTGCCTTGTCGGACCAGGAGGACCGCTTCAAGACCCGCTTCGTCCTGCTGCTGCTTGCATTGCTCGGGCTGTACAGCTTTTACCCGGCATTGAGCGGGCAGTTCTGGGATTATCACTGGATGCCGTTTGCCTATTTCGGCAGCCTGTGCGGCGCACTCGTGCTGCTGCCCCAGGCAAGGGCGGCATCGGTATCGGCATTTGCCCCTTATCGGCGCGCCGTGCCGTTGATGGTGTTCCTGTTTGCTCTCGCGGTACTCGTGCGCATGCCGGGCGATTTCAGCCGCCAGCTCGCCGGCAAGGAGCCGATACCGCCGAAGGATGGCAAGGTGGATGAAATTGCCGGCTTCCTGAAAAGCCATCTGCGGCCGGGCGACAAGATCCAGCCATTGGACTGGACTGGTGGGGCACTTCACGCAGCACTGCTATCCGAGGCGGTGGTCGCAACGCCATATATTTATGACTACCATTTTTATCATCACGTTTCAAAGCCGCATATCCAGCACATACGACAAAAATTCATCACTGACCTGGAAGCCGAACAGCCCCGATACATCATCGACATGATCGCGAAGCCGAGGCCAAAAGGACAAGACACGACGACGGAATTTCCGGAATTGCACACTCTATTGGTGAACAACTACGCACCTGTCCATCGTGGCAACGGTTATGTCATCCTTGAAAGAAAACCGGACTCTGCGTTCGCTCTGAAGACACGATAATTTTCTACCGGTCAGCCACACTGGTCCGACCGTCATTTTTCCCGTCCCATCCCCCTACTACCGCAGTGCCGTATCCCGCCGGACGCCTTGTCCGGCCTGGGTTTTCACATCTTTTTTATATCCGCAGTGAAATGTTGTCGGCACGCCACTAACTCTTTAAATTCCTTTCTGCAATTCTTGCCTTTCTACGGAAATTCATAATTATTTCTGTGCGGCAAAGGAACTATTTCCGATGGGCAAAGCTCTGATCGGTGCTTGCTTTTGAGAATGATCAAGCTTTCATTAACGGAAATAGAAGAAAGGGGAACATCATGTACAACGCAACCGTGGATCGATTTGCAAAGAATGCCATTTCCTGTGCATGCGCTACGTTATTTTTAGTCGCTTGTGGTGGAGGTGCAGGGTCAGGTCCAACTGACGCTACGGTGAATGCCAGCGAAACATCGGCTGGCATTGCACCTGTAGCCGCAGTCGACACAGCTCCTATACCAGAACCGACTAACTCGCCATCGAATGGCGCTGCCGCTCCGGCAACGAACTCGCCCACGGATGCGCCGTCGACACCATCGACTACACCGTCGACGGG
>NZ_DAIUCO010000377.1:0-3247 GCF_036846085.1 Noviherbaspirillum sp.
GCTTTTTCCGCCGCGATCATGATCGGCGTGCCATGTGCATCGTCCGCGCCGACGAAATGGACTTCATTACCCTGCATGCGCTGAAACCGTACCCAAATGTCGGCCTGGATGTATTCCATGATGTGGCCGATGTGGAATGCGCCGTTGGCGTAGGGCAGGGCGGTCGTGACGAATAGCTTGCGATGCGAAGGGTTGCTCATAGGGCTGTTTGGCTGTTGGATGGCGAAAAAACAGAATTTTATCAGTGCCGCCGCCGGAGAAGACGCCAGACCCGCCGCGCAACCTGCAGTCCAGTAGCTCGCAGGCAATCCTTGCGAACCATCCAGCTGCAAGGGCCGGCTGTTCCCTCGATGTTGTCGACACGGTAAAATAGCGCTTTTCCCGATACCACGGCTTTGGCGACCCAAGGCCGTTTTTCTTTCCATGACCGTACGCACCCGCTTCGCTCCCAGTCCGACCGGCTATCTCCATCTCGGCGGCGCCCGCACCGCACTGTTCTCCTGGGCTTATGCCCGGCATTTTGGCGGCACGTTCATCCTGCGCATCGAGGATACCGACATTGAACGCTCCACCCCGGAAGCGGTGCAGGCCATTCTCGAAGGCATGGAGTGGCTTGGACTCCAGCACGACGAAGGCCCGTTCTACCAGATGAAGCGGATGGATCGTTACCGGGAAGTGGTTGCGCAAATGCTGGCGGCCGGCAGTGCATATCATTGCTATTGCTCCCCGGAGGAGGTCGAGGCCATGCGCGAGCGCCAGCGCGCCGTCGGTGACAAGCCGCGTTACGACGGCACATGGCGCCCGGAGCCCGGCAAGACCCTGCCCGCTGTGCCGGAAGGGCGCAAGCCGGTGGTACGGTTCAAGAATCCGTTGGACGGCGACGTGACCTGGAACGACCTGGTCAAAGGACCGATCACGATCTCCAACCGCGAGCTGGATGACTTCATCATTGCGCGCTCCGACGGCACACCGACCTACAACTTTTGCGTGGCTGTCGACGATTGGGATATGCGCATCACGCATGTGATCCGCGGAGATGACCACGTCAACAATACGCCACGCCAGATCAATGTTCTCCAGGCCCTTGGTGCCTCACTGCCTGCATATGGCCACGTGCCGATGATCCTCGGAGCGGACGGCGAGAAGCTGTCCAAGCGTCATGGCGCGGTGAGTGTCATGGAATATCCGGCCCAAGGCTTCCTGCCTGAAGCAATGCTGAACTATCTCGCCCGCCTCGGATGGAGTCACGGCGATGATGAGATCTTCTCGGTGCAGCAGCTTTGCGAGTGGTTCGATCTCGACCATCTGTCGAAGTCGCCGGCACAGTTCAACCCGGAAAAGCTTGCATGGCTGAATAATCATTACATCAAGCTCGCGGACAATGACCGCCTCGCATCGCTTGCCCGCCCGTTGATGGAAAAGGAGGGCGCACGGTTCGACGGCGCTCCTGCACTGGAAGCAGTGATTGCACTAATGAAAGAACGTGCCAACACGATCAATGAGCTTGCCGTCGCAGCGATGCTGTTCTACCGTCAACCCGCCCCGGACGCCGCACTGGTCACGCAGCACATCACCGATGCCGTCAAACCCGCACTGGCCGACTATGCCGAGCGTGTAAAGGCAGTGGAATGGAACAAGGCGGCACTGTCGTCGGCACTGAAAGAAGTGCTTGCCGCTCACAAGTTGAAGATGCCCCAGCTCGCCATGCCGTTGCGCCTGATGATTACCGGTCAGCTGCAAACCCCGGCAATCGACGCCGTCATCGAATTGTTTGCGCGAGAAGTCGTTCTGGAGCGGCTGCAAAAGTTTCTTTGATAAATTAAGAGAAGGCGATTTACACCAAAGCAAAAGCTTTGCTATAATTTCGCTTCTTCGCACGGGGGGTATAGCTCAGCTGGGAGAGCGCTTGCATGGCATGCAAGAGGTCAGCGGTTCGATCCCGCTTACCTCCACCAGCGGAATGTGCGTGGTTTGTGCGATATGTAGCTGGTTATCAGAAGCAAAAAGAAGTACAATAGCCGCCGCGGAAGTAAGCAGTTGGACAGGTTACTGTCCCCATCGTCTAGAGGCCTAGGACATCACCCTTTCACGGTGAGTACGGGGGTTCGAATCCCCCTGGGGACGCCAGATAAAACGCCACGCATATGCGTGGCGTTTTTCTTTTCCGAAGCAGTATTCCGTTTTCCGTTGTGTGCACAGGATAGTATTCCGCTGAAGTCAGTTTCGGTCGTGTAGGGATGCAGTCCGGAAAATCTCCTGCCGAGCCTGTACATCGCCCGAACATTCGCAAGCCGCGTGCACGAACTGCATCAGTCGCCATCATGCATCCAACATATCGATCTCTTCGCTGCAACGCGATCCGCTAGAAATGTCTGCCGATAAAAGCCGCCCAACGTCCCTGGCGATCTTCTGCAAAGTCGTCGATAACTTCGGCGACATCGGTATTTGCTGGCGCTTGGCAAGACAGTTGCGCCATGAGCATGGAATTGAAGTGACCTTGTGGGTGGACGACTTGCAGAGCTTTCGGCGAATCTGTCCTGATGTTGAGGTCGACGCCGAAGTGCAACAAGTCGCTGGTGTGACGGCGCGCCACTGGCGCGACCAGGATGGGGTATTCACTACCGACGACATTGCCGATATCGTCATCGAATTCTTTGGATGCGATATCCCGCCAGGCTATATCGCCGCAATGGCGCAGTGCAGTCCGCGTCCGGTATGGCTCAATCTGGAAGGCCTGAGTGCCGAAGCTTGGGTGGAAGGCTGCCATGGTCTGCCGTCGTCGCATCCTCGCCTGCCGCTGACAAAATATTTTTTCTTCCCCGGGTTCACGAACAAAACGGGCGGCCTGCTGCACGAAGCGTTACTCGACAACCAGCGAGATCAGTTTCAATCCAATCAGGACGCAGTTACAGCCTTCCTTGCCCGCTTCGGCATGACCGATGCAGAGATGGCTTCGTTCAAGGTTTCTTTGTTCTGTTATGCGCATGCGCCGGTCTTGACGCTGTTTGATCAGTGGCGAAGCGGTGACATGGCCATCACCTGCCTGGTGCCTGAGGGTGTTGCAAAGGAAACCGTTCAGGCATTTCTCGGCGCGGAAGCAAAAGCCGGCGCGGTACGCACCAACGGCATGCTAACCGTGCGCGTCCTGCCTTTTGTTCCCCAGCCAGATTACGACAAGCTGCTATGGTCCTGCGACCTCAATTTTGTGCGCGGCGAGGACTCGTTCGTTCGGGCGCAGTGGGCGGGC
>NZ_DAIUCO010000378.1:0-3235 GCF_036846085.1 Noviherbaspirillum sp.
GGCTTCGATGACGTTCTTCCAGCGTGCCAGTTCCTGCGCCTGGAACTTCGTGAATTCCTCCGGCGAATTGGCGACGATCTCAAAGCCCTGCTCGGTCAGCTTTTTCTTGAGCTCCGGGTCGTTCAATGCGCCGGTGACCGCGCCATGCAGCTTCGCCTTCACATCCTTCGGCAAGCCCTTCGGCGCGGCGACGCCCTGCCAGGAATAGACATCGACTTCCTTGATGCCCGCCTCGTTCAGGGTCGGCACGTCGGGCAGCAGCGTCGAACGCTTGTCGCCGGTGATCGCCAGCGCCTTCAGCTTGCCGGTCTTGATATGGCCGACGACGACATTGATGTTCTGGAACGAGACATCCGCGTGGCCGCCGATCAGGTCGGTGATCGCCGGTGCGCCGCCTTTATAGGGAACATGCACGCCGCGGGTGGCGGTTTTCTGCCAGAACAGGGCGGCGGTCAGGTGGTCCGACGACCCCGCGCCGGACGAGGCGAAGCTCACCTTGTCGGGATTTTTTTTGAGGTAGGCGACCAGGTCCTGCAGCGAATTCGCCGGGAAGTTCGGCGTCGCCACCAGAACGTTGGGCGCGCGCACGGCGACGGTCAGCAGGTCGAAATCCTTCGAGGGATCGTAGGTCAGTTTTTTCTGCAGTACCGGGTTGACCGAATACACGCCGATCGACGCCACCATGAAGGTATAACCGTCGGCCGGCGCATTCTTGACGAAGCCGGCGCCGATCGCACCGGTGGCGCCCGGCTTGTTTTCCACCACGATCGGCTGGCCGAGGGTGGCCTGCATCTTCGGCGCGATGGCCCGGGCGATCGCGTCGGTCGAGCCGCCCGGCGGGAACGGCACGACCGCGGTGATCGGCTTTTCCGGATAACCGGCGGCATGCGCGCCGGTGGCGGCGGCGAAAGTGGTGAGGGTAGCGATCCCGATGGCTGCTGCGGAAATCAGTTGCTTCATGTCTCTTCTCCTGTGCCCGTCCGGGCTGTTGTTGTCTTGTGTTACTGGGGTCCCAATGGCTTGATCAGTGCGGCGAGCTGCTCCACTTCCGCCGCTTTCAGGTCCGACAGCGGCGGCCGCACCGGGCCCGCGCCATGACCGACGATGTTGGCGCCTGCCTTGACGATGCTGACGGCATAACCCTGGCCGCGATTGCGCAGCTCGATGTACGGCAGGAAGAAGTCGCGGATCAGGCGATTGGTGGTCGCGGTGTCGCCTTTCGCATGGGCGTCGTAGAACTCGACGGCGGTGCGCGGAATGAAGTTGAAGACCGCCGAAGAATAGACCGGCACGCCCATCGCCTTGTAGGCGCCGGCAAACACTTCCGCCGTCGGCAGGCCGCCGAGGTAGGCGTAGCGATCGCCGAGCGTCTGGCGGATGGCGACCATGGATTCGATGTCGCCGATGCCGTCCTTGAAGCCGACCAGGTTCGGGCAGCTGTCGGCCAGTTTCAGCAGCGACTCCGGCGTCAGGCGGCAGGCACCGCGGTTGTACACGATCACGCCGAACTTCACGCTGCGGCAGACCGCCTGCACATGCGCGACCAGGCCTTCCTGGCTCGCCTCGGTCAGGTAATGCGGCAGAAGCAGCACGCCCTGCGCACCCTGGCGCTCGGCTTCCTGCGCGTACTTGATGGCCAGGGTGGTGCCGCCGCCTGCGCCGGCGATGATCGGCATGCGGCCCTTGCAGGTCTCGATGGCAGTATGGATTACCTGAGAAAACTCTTTTGGTTCCAGCGAGAAAAATTCACCCGTCCCCCCGGCGGCGAACAGCGCGGAAGCGCCGTAAGGCATCAGCCATTCAAGCCGCTCGGCATACGGACCGGGGTTGAAGTTCAGCGCCTCGTCGAAATCCGTCAGCGGGAAAGACAGCAGGCCGCTTTGAAGGACGCTTTTTAACTCAATCGGATTCATGGTTCACCTATGGAAAAGTTGTTGCCGGCCTGACTGGCTTGCCGCGCAATCCCGCAACGGCGATGGACAGCGAAATAACTGTAAATGGTACCGCTACCAAATTCATGGTGATTGCATGGTAGCGGTACCAAATTAGCGTGTCAACGTGTTTTTTGGGAAACCTCCGACGTGCCGGAACGTGCCTTACAGATGGTCAGGCGCTGTCGCGCCGGACGATTGAAAAGCCGATGTCGCGTATCGGCTGGTCGACGGACCGACCCTCGGCCCTGTCCATGATGAACCGGGCGGCAAGCTGGCCGATCGCGGTGCCGTCGATGCGCACGGTGGTGAGCGCCGGATGCAGGTCGCGGGCGAAACCCAGGTCGCCGAAGCCGCATACCGCAAGCTGCCGCGGCACCGGGATGCCACGCGCCTGGGCCTCGGTCAGCACGCCGAGCGCCAGCATGTCCGAGCTGCAAAATACGGCGTCGATATCCGGACTGTGCTCCAGCAGGCGGCTTAGCCCCTCACGCCCGCTCGCCAGGGTGGTGGGCGCCTGGACCACGTGGGACGGAATGCCGGCCGCGCCGGGTGCTGCCATGCCGAGCCGCAGCGCGGCCTGGGCGAAGGCATTGTGGCGTCGCACTGCCCTGTCGTCGTTGCCATTGATGCTGGCAACCCGCCTGCAGCCGCGCTCGTGCAGGTATTCGGCGACGGCGATGCCGATGTTTTCATGGGAGAAGCCGACCAGCATGTCGATGGGCGTGGCGGTCAGGTCCCAGGTCTCCACCACCGGGATGCCGCTGGCCAGCAGGCGGCGGCGGCCGTCCGCCGAACGCATGATGCCGGTCAGGACCACGCCGTCGGGACGGCGGCCGATGATGGCGTCCAGCAGCGCGTCTTCGCGGGAATTTTGGTAGCCGCTCTGCCCCAGCATCAGCTGGTAGCCATGTTCGGCCAGGGCTTCGGTAAGCGAATGCACACTTTCCTGGAAGACCGGTCCGGCAATCGTCGGCACGACGGCGGCGACAAGCCGGCTTTTGCTGGAAGCCAGTCCGCCGGCCAGCATGTTGGGCACGTATCCGGTGCGCCGGACCGCGTCCTGCACCCGCTCCAGCACCAGCGGCGAAACGGCGCTGGGCGAGTTCAGGGCGCGGGACGCGGTGATGGGTGCGACGCCGGCCAGCTTGGCGACATCCCTGAGGGTGACGCTGCCCGTGCCGCGGCGGCCCCGTCGTTTGACTTCCGCCGCGTCATCCGCGACCGGTTTGTTCAGTTTGTCGATCATCTGGAAACATGAAAGGAATATTTGGTAGCGATACCATCGGACTGGATTATAGGGG
>NZ_DAIUCO010000379.1:0-3145 GCF_036846085.1 Noviherbaspirillum sp.
CATGCCGGCCGACACGTTCCAGTCTGAGTACTTCGGCCCAGATGTCCGCCAGCGCGGTTTCCGTCTCGCCCACCGGCGCTTCGTAACCGCGGCTGCCATAGGCGTCATCTTCCGGCGCCGGCAGCGCTTTCCGGTCCAGCTTGCCGTTGGACGTCAGCGGCAGCGTGTCGAGCTGCACGTAAGCCGCCGGCACCATGTACTCAGGCAGCGAAGCCGACAGCGCTGCGCGCAGCGCTTCGGTGTCGATCTCCGCATCCATCGTCAGGTAGGCGACCAGGCGCTTGTCGCCCGGCTGGTCTTCGCGTGCCAACACGACCGCTTCGCGTACGCCTTCCTGTTCCAGCAGCTTCGCCTCGATCTCGCCCAGTTCGACGCGGAAGCCGCGCAGCTTCACCTGCGTATCGTTTCGTCCCATGAAATCGATGACGCCGTTTGCGTCATAACGGCCGAGGTCGCCGCTCTTGTACATCCGGGCATTCGGTTCACTGCTGAACGGATCGACAACGAAGCGCTCGGCGGTTAAATCTGGCCTGTTCAGGTAGCCGAGGGTCACACCATCGCCGCCGATATAGATCTCGCCCACCGCACCAATGGGGACTGGCTGCAGATAGGAATCAAGGATATAAATCTGCGTATTGGATATTGGACGTCCGATCGGCACACTGCGAGCATCCTCTGCCACCGCCTCTACTTCGTGCGTAGCGGCAAAAACAGTTGTTTCAGTTGGTCCGTAACCATTAATCAGATGATGCGGCGCGCAGTCGCGCAGTACGCGGGCAATTACCCGTGGATCAAGCGCATCGCCGCCGACAATCAGATAACGCAACCGGGGCCATACGTCCGAAAGCGATGCTGCATACTGATTAAAAAGACCTACGCCCATCCACAGGACATTCACGGCGTTCGCCTGCAACGCATGTCCAAATTGCGCCGGTTCCAGCACGTCCTCCTGGTCAATGACTGCGATCGAAGCGCCATTCAGCAGTGCGCCCCATACTTCCAAGGTACTGGCGTCCCATGCCGGATTGGTTGAATAGGCGAATCGGTCTTCCGCACGAAAGTCCCCATATCCGTTGTTCAGGACGACCCGGCCAATCGCCCTGTGGGGTACCACGACTCCTTTGGGATGACCAGTGGAGCCCGACGTGTAGGAAACATGCGCCGGGTTTTCGCTGTCGACGGAAAGTAAAAGGTCGCTCGACGATTGGTCACTCGTGGCGAGTTGGTCCAGATCGACGCGCATCACTCCAGGTGCATCAGAAAGAGCGATTTCAGACTGAGTGATCAGGATCCGAGCTTGGCAATCGTCAATGATGAAATGCTGTCGCGCGTCCGGCGCCCCCGGATCTAGTGTGACGAAGGCGGCTCCGCACTTGACCAGCGCCAGCTGCGCAACGATACATCCGATAGACCGGCGTAGCAGTATGGCAACGCGGTTACTTTCTCCAATTCCCGATGCGCGCAAGTAGCGCGCAAGTCTGTTTGCTTCGGCATTCAAATCGCGGTAAGTAATCTCGCGTCCGCCATGAATCACTGCAACGGCTTTCGGTGACCGTCTGGCATGTTCTTCAACGATTTCGTGAATACACATGTGACGCGGATACGCCGCAGCCGTCGCGTTCCAGGTTGTCAGAATGCGCTCGCGTTCTGCCGCACTCAATATCGAAAGCCGGGGAACGGGCTGCTCGTCTCCGTCCACCATGGCCCTGAGCAGGTTCAGCAGGTAGCTCCTGTGCCTCTCAATTGTCGCGGGGTCGAATAATGCCGCAGCGTACTCGATCCCACCGACAATTGCGCCATTCGTCTCGGAAAGGTTGAGCGTCAGGTCGAATTTGGTGACGGGGTAGGGAGCATCGACCGGTTCAAGCGTGAGATCTCCCAGCTCAAGTTTTCCGCCTTCATTGTTGTGCCAGGCAAAGACGGCTTGGAAGATCGGTGTGTGGGCGCTGCTTCTGGGCGGGTTCAGGATTTCGACGATTTGCTCGAATGGAAGGTCCTGGTGCTGCTGCGCATCCAAAGTCTGCTGCCTGACCTGCTGCAACCAATTCGAGACCGTTGGCTCGCCGGACAACTTCAATCGGATCGCGAGCGTGTTGACGAAAAATCCGATGAGCGGTTCGACTTCGGCACGCGTACGGTTCGCATTCGGAGTCCCGATCACGACGTCGTCTTGACCGGAAAGGCGCGCCAGGACTGCTGCCCATCCGGCCAGCAGTGTCATGAACAGGGTCGTGCCGTGACGCGCGCTCAACGCCTTCAGTTCATCCGTCAGGCTCGCGTCGATAGCCACTTCGGTGAACGCGCTGGCGAAGTCTTGCTGTGCCGGACGTGGGCGGTCGGTCGGTAGCTTCAGCAGTACCGGCCCTCCGGTCAGCGCCTGCTGCCAGTAGCTAGCTTGTGCTTGCAGCATTTCGCCGTCGATCCAGCGTCGTTGCCAAATTGTGTAGTCGGCGTACTGGATCGCCAATGGCGGCAGCGGATCTTCGCGCCCGTCACGATAGGCGTTGTACAACGCACTGAACTCGTTGATCAGAATGCCTTGCGACCAACCGTCGGAGACGATGTGGTGCATCGTTACCAACAGCACGTGGTCGTCGTCAGTCGTTCGGATCAATTGCCCACGCGCCAGCGGGCCGGCTGCCAGATCGAAGGGCGCTCCTGCTTCGGCTTCGGCCAGCGCCTTCAGCGCGGCTTCGATGTCGCTTTCGCTGCGCAGGTCGTGTTCCTGCAATACAAAACCAGTATCGGCAGGCGCAATCCTTTGCATCGGCTGGCCGTGTTCCAGCATGAAGGTGGTGCGTAGTGCTTCATGGCGCGCGACGATACGGTTGAGTGCCCGACGCAAGGTGGCGCGGTCGAGCTTGCCTTGCATGCGCAAGCCCATCGGGATGTGGTAGGCCTGGCTGACGCCGTCCATTTGGGCCAGGAACCACAGACGCTGCTGCGCATACGAGAGCGGCAGCGGCTCGTCCCGGGAAGCCAGCGTGATGGCCGGCAAGTTGCTTTTGGCAGCCTGTCCGACGGCGCTAGCCAGCGCACTCAGGCTGGGATGGGAGAACATTTGGTCCACGCCCAGTTCCACCTCCAACGTCTGCCGCACGCGCGAAGTGACCTTCACCGCCAGCAGAGAGTGGCCGCCCAGATC
>NZ_DAIUCO010000380.1:0-3101 GCF_036846085.1 Noviherbaspirillum sp.
GAGCTTATGCATCCGTTTGCCCGACCTCACTACCCCTGCGCGGGCCGCCCCATCCCAACCTTCCCCCCTAGCCGGGCGCCCTGGAAGGGGAAAGGAGCCGTCAGCGGTTGTTTGGACCGCTATCGGATATGCAGAAGGAAAGACTCGATATCGACGAAACCCGCTTCGTAAAAACAAGCCGCCCTTTGACGACAATCCCCAACAAATTACTCAAAGAAAGCCGACATCATGAAGACCATGCACACTCGTTGTTGTATTGCGGGCGGCGGACCGGCCGGCATGATGCTCGGCTACCTGCTGGCGCGTGCCGGCGTCGATGTGGTCGTGCTGGAAAAACATGCCGATTTCCTGCGCGACTTCCGTGGCGATACCATCCATCCATCGACGCTGCAGGTCATGCAGGAACTGGGGCTGCTCGACGCAATCCTGGACCGCCCGCATGACAAGGCCCGCCGCTTGCGGGTGTCGATCAGCGGCAACGAAGCGGTGATTGCCGACTTCTCCGGCCTGCGCACCGCCTGCAAGTACATCGCGATGATGCCGCAATGGGAATTCCTCGATTTTCTGCGCGATCATGCCTCGCCATGGCCCAACTTCCGCCTGCTGCTGGGGGCGGAAGCGGTCGACGTGGTGAAGGAAGCCGGGCGCATCCGCGGCGTGCGGGTAGAGGCGGTAGGCGAGCCGATGACCATCATCGCGGACCTGGTGGTCGGCGCCGACGGACGACGGTCCAGGATGCGTGATGCGGCCGGGCTGGCGGTGCGCAATCTCGGTGCGCCGATCGATGTGTTGTGGATGCGCTTGCCGGTCATGCCCGGCGATCCGTTGGAAAGCGGCGGCCATATCGACAGCGGCCATTTCCTGGCCATGATCTACCGCGGCGATTACTGGCAATGCGCCTATGTCATTCCGAAAGGCGGGATAGAGGCGGTACAGGGCCGCGGGCTGGATGCGTTCCGCGCGGAGATCGCCGGCGTTGCACCCTGGCTGGCGGCGCGCACGCAGTCGATCCGCAGCTGGGACGACGTCAAGCTGCTGAGCGTCACCGTCGATCGGCTCCAACGCTGGTGGACGCCCGGCCTGCTTTGCATCGGCGACGCCGCGCATGCCATGTCGCCGATCGGCGGCGTCGGCATCAACCTGGCCATCCAGGATGCGGTCGCGGCGGCCAACATATTGGCAGCGCCGCTGGCCGACCCTGGCATGACCGCGGACCAACTGACGCCATTGCTGGCGCAGGTGGAAAAGCGCCGCCTGTTTCCGACGCGGTTGACGCAAGCCGCGCAACTGGCGATACAGAACAGGTTGCTGAAGCCGGTGCTGGAAGGCGAGCGCCAGAGTACGCTTAAGACGCCGTGGCCGGTCAGGCTGTTGAACCGGTTGCCTGCATTGCGCGTCATGCCGGCGTATGCGGTCGGCATCGGCGTCAGGCCGGAACACGTGAGATCGCCCGCCTTGCGGTAAAGGCATGCGCAGGCAGCCTCGTGCGCTGCCTGTGGGGAATTCAATTAATCACGCAAAGATTGACGCTTGGCGCCCATGAAGGAATGCACCTGCTCCACCGCGTCGGCGATGATGGCGTTGAAATCGAGCACGTCGTCCTTTAGCTTGATCAGGCCGCGCATCACCCGCGACACGTCGAGCAGGTCGTCCACCAGATCCGTCATGTGTGCAAACTGCCGGGTGATGAATTCGCCTGTCTGACGAATCCCTTCCTTGTCGAGTCCGGCCAGCTTCAGCAGTTCGGCGGCGGTGCTGATCGGCGCACGCGGATTGCGCAACTCATGCGCGAGCATCGCCAGAAAATCAGCCTTGCGGCGGTTTGCCGTTTTCAATTCTTCCTGCGCCTGCTGGATATCGGTGACATCGGTATCGGTGTCGAACCACTGAACGATCCTGCCCGCTGACTGGAGCGAATAAAGTTGGCCGGGTCCGAATAAAGTCCGTCGGACGGCTGACCTACCCTGGTGACGCTGGCTCGTCGTTGTCAGGCCTTGAGCGTAATTAGCAGCTTCACCAAAGCGACGATGCCGGTGTAAGGCTCCGGGTCGGTGTAGCACGTGAATCGTTCAGCCAATCGTTCTGCACGTTGCGTAGCCACCTCCAGTCGTTCGCGGGTCGTTGCGAATGCGCGGCCCGCGCCTTTCTCATAGCCGATGATGTGCTGCCTCAACCTTCGCATTACCTCATCCCGATGCATTGGCGTCTGAATATCCTCGAAATGCAGCAACAGCCACAACTCGAAGCTCGGCACCGAGGCGATGGCGCGGAACGTTACGGCTTGTTTGGCGTCGTTCCGTAGTATGCCGTCCAGCGATTCGGCCAGTCCGAGCGCATCGAAGTAACTACGATGGTCGTCGCGATCGAACACTGCATACACCTGTTCGAAGGCGCGAGGCTGAATGTTCTTGTGGCGGTCACCGTACTCGAAAAGTTCTTTGGCGTATTGCACCACCTGTATTGGTGCGGTGCCCGGTTCGCTGCGACGCACCTCCACATTAGCTGTATGCAGCCGGTAAGCAGCGCGGATTTCGCTGAAGTAGAGTGGCTCGGTTTTGCTGCCTTCGGAAACGATCAGGATGCGGTCGTAACTTGCGCGCCGGCCTTGCTTACGTTCAAGCTGTTTTTTCTGTCGCTCTTTGGGAGAGTTGTCGCGAGCCATCAGTGCTGCAGCCCCAGGGTATGGCTGAGGAAAGGCACGCCGCCGTAGCGGCCGATCAGATACCCGCGTTCCAGTGCTTCGTTTTTGCGCGGGCTGAACTCCGACAGACTGACCAGGCTGGAAGCCTGCTCATGGTCTTTTTCCACGAACCAGATTTGGTCGCGGCGAAATAGATCGGGCGCGTCGAGCAAAGAAGTGTCATGGGTCGTGAACACGAGCTGCGCACCACCGATGCTGACATCGGGCCGATGAAACAACCGTACCAGCTCGCGCACCAGCAGCGTGTGCAGACTCGTATCGAGTTCATCGATCACCAGCGTCAATCCCCTGTTGAGGATGTCGAGCACCGGACCGGCAAGGAATAACAGGTTGCGCGTACCATTCGACTCGTCAGCCAGATCGAATACCGCTTTGCCTTGTTCGGTCGCGTGGTAAAAGC
>NZ_DAIUCO010000381.1:0-3070 GCF_036846085.1 Noviherbaspirillum sp.
CGGCGGCCGCGTCGATCCGCGACCGCTGCCTTCCAATAACATGCACGAGGTTCTCATGGACGCCGATCATCGCAACGTACAGGCAATTTGCCCCGCTGCCGAGGTAATGACAAGGCAGCGCCTTCCGTACTACATCGGGATATCAGGAAATACGGTAGGCGCGCTCGGACTGTCGATGCACATGGTGCTCATCCCGCCGGGCGGACGTGCCGAGCCGCACAAGCACATAGGCTACGAGACAGGCATCTATGTTCTCGAAGGACGGGTTTGCACACGATGGGGCGAATCGCTCGAACATGAGGTGGTGAGCGAGGCCGGAGATTTCCTATTCATCCCGCCCGGTGTGCCCCATGAGGCAATCAATTTAAGCACCACGGAGCGGGCGCGGGCGATCGTCGCGCGCAATGACCCGGCAGAACAGGACAAGGTCGAGCCGCATGTCCGCCCCGAAGGCACGTAGCGGCTATGCTGCGGTAATGGTTTTCCAGGAGCGCGATTCATGCGCCGGGCACCCGTCCCGTTGATCGACAGGACGTCATGCTAACCTTGCGTTTCACATTCCAAGAATGACCTTCCTTCAGGAGCGCAAAAGCCCATGAGCCGTGCAATGCAGACATGCCTCGGCAGTTGCCACTGCGGCGCGGTACGTTTCGAAATCGAGACGGATTTCCCGGAACTCACGATGTGCGACTGTTCGATATGCCGCCGCAAGAACGCGCTCATGGTCAAGGTTCACGAAAGCAAATTCCGGCTGCTTGCCGGCGAGGAATCGCTCACCGAGTACCAGTTCCACACCCTGACGGCGCGGCATTTCTTCTGCAAGGTATGCGGCATCTATCCGTTTCACCGCAAGCGCGTTACGCCGGACAATCTCGGCATCAACGTGTTCTGCCTTCACGACTTCGATCCTGCTGGTATCCCGGTGCGGCAAGCGGTCGGAGCCGGCATGCCATGAGCATCGGGGACGTGCCAGGTGGCTTTCCGGGCGGCCACATGTGCCGCACGCGATCGATTCATGCAGTGCGGGGGAATCGTCGAATCGGTGTTGTGACATCTTTTTCCGGCTTTCATTAAGCATGCCTTTCACGCTCTCGCATCCCGCAGCCATTGTCCCCATCAAGCGATATTGGAAAGGCGCTGATCTATCCGCCCTGGTCATCGGCAGCATGGCGCCCGACTTTGTCTACTTCCTCAGGATAGGCATTTCAGGGCCGGTGAGCCACAGCCTGTCGGGAATCGTTTCCTTCTGCGTGCCCGCCAGCCTGGCGGCTTACCTGATCTTCCATCTCCTGATCAAGCATCCCCTCTGGCTGCTGCTGCCGGATTTCCTGCGCGAACGGCTTGATATCCATTCCCCGGGGTGGCTGCCGGCATCACCCGGTTCATGGGCGGTCGTTATCGCCTCGGCGGCATTGGGCGCCGCAACCCACGTGGCCTGGGATAGCTTCACGCACGCGAACACGCATGTTGTCACGCACTGGAGCTGGCTAAGATCGATGATCGGCCCGGACGGCGGTCCCCGCATCCCTCTGTACAAGGTGTTGCAGCACGCCAGCACCGTCTTTGGACTATGGATCCTTGCCGCTGCGTTGCGCAAATGGTTCAATGCGGCGCCGGTTCATCGGCATCGCGCCAATCACCTGAGTCCGAACGTGCGCACAGCGGTTGTGCTGGTGCTCCTGATCTCGGGATCACTCGGGTTGATGGTGGGTGCGATGAACGTTCCGGATGCCGCTCTGGAGCGGATGATATTCAAAGGAATTGTAGAAGGCGTGCAGTGGTTCGCGGTCGCGACCTTCCTGTATTGTGTCGTGATGCACACCTATTCGGCCGTTCGTCGGAACGATGCCTGAGCCGGCGCGGCACAACCGCGTACCGTTGAACTTGCAGCAGTCCATGTCCCAGGAAAATGCGTTCTTTCAAAGTGACGCCTGGATACGGCAAATTCCCGCAGGCCTACGGGTCTGCGGGATGATCTTAATGATGGGTGACGGCATCCTTCTGCCGGGTCATGGTGTCAACCGGCCGGTATGCCGCTTCCGCGGCGGCGGAATCGATGTGGTCCAGAAAGCGGATTACCTTGCCGTCCCGCATCGTGCTGATGTGCACCCACGGTGTGTCATAGGTGCGGCCAGTGGACTTGACCCGCCATGTCGCATTGCCATAAACCACTACCTTGTCGCCATCTGCCAGGAATTCGGTCGGTTCAAACCTCACGGCCTCCTGCGAATCACTGAGTTTCTGAAAGAATTGCGCTACTCCGGCCTTGCCGTGATAGTCGCCGGAGAAAGGAATGTATTCCGATTCCGGCATGCTCCATTCGACATCGTCGGCATAGATTTCCATCACTTTCGGTATGTCTCCCGCAATGAACGCTGCATACACATCCCTTGCCAATTGTTTGTTTTCTTCGCTCGTCATGATTCACTCCTTGAATGCGTGACCCCTTCCGCCCTGTAAGAAATTGACGCCATGGCTTTGATTGACCGGGTCGCCGTTGCGTGTGGCGATTGCTGCCACTGAAGGAAAAGCACGCCGTCGTCAAAGGCGTGGTTGGCAGACGACAGCATGATGCAGTCGTCAAGGTTCAACGCCGCAACGCAAGGCGATGCCTCTAGGCCGGGTGCAACGCTGCGGAGCCTGCATGCTGCCTCTGACGCAATACGGCCAGGGTATCCGCCAGACATTTTCGCATCGGAACAGTTTGCTGCCAGCCCAATGTGTCCTTGATGCGCCGGTTGCTTGCATTCCACCGCTTGCCCTTCAACATGCCCATCAACTCGGCGGAGACCGTACGCGGCGAGTGCAGCATCCGATGATTAAGCCGGTCGAACATCGGCATGAGCGGGACGAGAAAATCGGGCAGGGTAAGCAGCGGCAACGGTACTGCCGGATCGAGCGCATGCAACACCTGCAGCATGTCGCGGAAACTTGGCAGTACGTCGTTGCAGACAATGAACCGGCCGCTGCAATCCTGTTCCGCCGCAAGCAGATGGGCAGCTGCGACATCGCGCACATCCACGAGCGGGAAATTGGTGTCGGGCGCGGCCATGCGCATACCGCCCAGGAC
>NZ_DAIUCO010000382.1:0-3035 GCF_036846085.1 Noviherbaspirillum sp.
CGTGAATACTATGTGCAGCGCGCATCCGCCGGGCTCATCCTCAGCGAAGCAACTGCGGTGACCCCGCTCGGCGTAGGCTATGCCGATACGCCGGGCATCTGGTCCGATGCGCAGGTGGCGGGATGGAAGGACATCACCGATGCGGTACACGCCGCCGGTGGCCATATCTTTCTGCAACTCTGGCATGTCGGCCGTATTTCCGATCCGGTATTCCTCGACGGCCAGCTGCCGGTCGCGCCAAGCGCGATCGCAGCCGGCGGACATGTCAGCCTAGTCCGTCCGAAACGCGCCTACGCGACCCCGCGTGCGCTGGAACTGGAAGAAATCGCCGGCATCGTCGAGGCTTACCGCAAGGGTGCCGAGAATGCCAGGGAGGCTGGTTTCGACGGGGTGGAAATCCATGGCGCGAACGGCTACCTGCTCGACCAGTTCCTGCAGGACAGCACCAACAAGCGCACAGATGCCTATGGCGGATCGATCGAGAACCGGGCGCGCCTGATGCTGGAGGTCACCGATGCCTGCATCTCGGTATGGGGTGCATCCCGCGTCGGCATGCATCTAGCTCCGCGCGGCGATGCGCACACCATGGGTGATTCGAACCCGGCGGCAACCTTCGGCTACGTCGTGCGCGAACTCGGCAAGCGCGGAATCGCCTTCATCTGCGCGCGCGAGTCGCTCGGCGAAAACCGGCTTGGTCCGGAACTAAAGAAAGCATTCGGCGGCATCTATATTGCCAACGAGAAGATGACCAAGGCCACCGGCGAGCAATTGCTGACGGCCGGCGAAGCCGATGCGGTGGCCTATGGAAAACTGTTCATCGCCAATCCGGATCTGCCGAAGCGCTTTGCGCTGGATGCGCCGTTGAATGAACCCAATCCCGAGACCTTCTATCATTCGAGCCAGGAAGGCTATATCGACTACCCGGAGCTGGCTGCCTGAACAACGATGCAAGCAGCACCGGAGCACATCCAGAATCGATACCGGCAGCGGCGCCTCACCCGTCGAGGTGGCCGCTGTCTTTCAGTTTCTTGTCGGTGAGGTATTCGCGCAGCACCAGCGACAACACCAGTACGATGA
The DNA here is from genome assembly GCF_036846085.1 of Noviherbaspirillum sp. Lineage (NCBI taxonomy): Bacteria > Pseudomonadati > Pseudomonadota > Betaproteobacteria > Burkholderiales > Oxalobacteraceae > Noviherbaspirillum > Noviherbaspirillum sp. The sequence continues at coordinate 1,078 of NZ_DAIUCO010000382.1, forward strand.
CGAACAGCAGGCCGGCGGTAATCGATATTTTGATGAAAACGGCGGCGTCAAGCGGCACGAACCAGAGCTGGACCAATGCAAGGACGACCCATGCGACGGCAATCATGCAGCAGAGGATGACACCGACCTTCATGCATCCCTTTCCATGACCACAAGGTAGGCTTCGCGCTTCCAGAGCAACAGCATGCGACGGATATCCTTTTCCATCGTGACGACACGCCAGCCTTCGCGAGCATTCTTGTTCAGAAATTCACTGAAGCGCACCGGATCGACCTTCGACGCGCCGAGCACCAGTGAACCAAGCATGCCTTCCTGATAAATCACGACCTTGTATTGTTTCATCGCTTCTCCCTAGTTAATTGAACGTGGCATTTTTGCCAACCGCCGCAGTGTACCAGCGTCCCGCGGCAGGTCGAAAAAGCGTCGCCGTCCGGATATTATTTTTTTACAGGAACATTGCGACATGGAACCGGTCTACACGCCGGTCAATCCCTGGAGCAATATTCATGAGCAGAATCCGAGTCGGCGATACCGTTGCCTTCCGCCGCGACCTTGCACGCAAATGCGCATCGCCAGGCGTGAGCGATTTTCGCGCCACCGTCACCGCCATCACCGATGGCTGGGTCTTCATGACCGGACGCTGCGGCGCCAGCAAGGTCATGCCGGCAACCAACCTGAGCAAGGTCGCGCATAACGGCGTGATCCTTGAACTGGTGTAGTCGATCCAAGCAATTCCGAATCCCGTGTTGCCAGCGTTGCCACGAAATGACTGCACGTTTTTTAATCACTCAAGGTTTTACCGCTCTGTTCATCGCTTTCTGAAGCCATCCGGCTTCATACAATGGAATAAAGAGGAATTTCCGGCGACGTCCCACGAACCGCGGACGGCCGGATGCAACAACATCGCGAGCCGTCCCCCGGCGTCCGCACAAATCTCCCCCTTGTCACTCCAAGGGCGCCGCCAGGCCGCGCCTTTTACAACTAACGATCGTATGAACATCTCTGAAATCAAAGTCGGAACACGCCTTGCCGTGGGTTTTACCGCCGTTCTCGTTACCCTGACCGCCATCGTCGGCGTGGCGCTGCTGCGGGTGCAATCGCTGGACCGGAATATCACCGCGATCGTCGAGCAGGCAATGATGAAGGAGCGCCTGTTTTCCGAATGGGCGGCAAATACCAATCTCAACGGCGCCCGTACGATCTCGGTGGCGGAGTCGAACGATCCGCAGCGGCAGAAGCAGTTGCAGGAAAGGATCAAGCAGACCAGCGCACGCATTTCGGAAATCCAAAAGAAGCTCGATGCGGTGGAAAAGGATGCGCAAGAAAAACAGCTACTCGACCAGGTCGGCGCCAAGCGGAAGATCTATATCCAGGCCCGCGACGAGGTCTTCAAGGAGAAAACCGTCAACGAAGTAAACGCCCGCACGCTGGTCGTCTCCAAGCTTGAGCCGGCGCTGGAGGACTATATCGTCACGATCAGCAAACTCAGTAGTTACCAGGCATCGATGATTGCAAGCCTGACAACCGCAACGACTGCGCTGGCGCGCAACACCCAATGGCTGGTGGGCGTGCTCGGCGGTCTCGGCATTCTGCTCGGCGCGGCCATATCGATTGCGATTTCGACCAGCATCCGCAGGCAATTGGGCGGCGATCCCGCCTATGCGGCCAACGTCGCCAACAGGATTGCGCATGGCGACCTCACCAGCCGTATCGAACTCAAGTCGGCCGGCAGCGAAAGCCTGATGCATGCGATGAAAGCCATGCAGGACCAGCTGGCGGCACTGGTGGAGCGCGTGCGCAACGGGACGGAGATGATCGCCACGGCATCCAGCGAGATCAGCAGCGGCAACCACGATCTTTCCGAACGCACCGAGCAGCAGGCGAGCATGCTGCAGGAAACGGCGTCCTCCATGGAGCAATTGACGTCGACGGTGCAGCAGAATGCCGACAATGCCCGG
>NZ_DAIUCO010000383.1:0-3031 GCF_036846085.1 Noviherbaspirillum sp.
GGTCATGGCTTCCGGCATCGAGACGGTCAAGGCGCTTTGGCGCGGTGAGCAACTCGACTTTCCGGATGGGGCTGGAAAGCAGTCGCAGATCGCCATCTATCCCAAGCCGGTACAGGCTGAACTGCCTGTCTGGATCACGTCCTCCGGCAACCCCGATACCTTCATTCAGGCGGGAAAGCTCGGAGCAAATGTCTTGACCCATTTGCTGGGTCAAACCATTGAAGAAGTCGCAGCCAACATAAAACTCTATCGGCAGGCTCGCGCCCGGCATGGATACGACCCGGATGCCGGGCGAGTCACGCTCATGATCCATACCTTCATGGGAGAGGATTTCGATCAAACGCTGGAAAACGCCCGCGAGCCCTTCATTCGATACATGCGTTCCCATTTGGGGCTGCTCGAAGCGTTTGCAAAGGCGATGGATGTATCGACCGACAACCTGAACGAGCAGACGGTTGAAACGATTGTTTCGTTTGCATTTGAACGCTATTCCAGGACGGCATCGCTCATCGGAACACCGGAAACCTGCCTCCATGTGGTTGAACGGTTGCGTGACATTGGGGTGGACGAAATGGCGTGTCTGGTCGATTGGATCGAGCCCGATCAGGCACTGCAAGGACTGAGCCACCTCAACAGGCTGCGCCAGTTGGCGAAAAAGACGACGCCAGGTTTCAGAGACGTGCGCAAGCACCTCGCAACAACGCTTCCCGATTACATGCTTCCGGGAAGTGTGACTTTCCTGGATCGCCTGCCGCTTACTCCTAACGGCAAGCTGGATCGCAAGGCGCTGCCCGCTCCGGATCTGGCTCCATCCGGGCGAGCCTATGAAGCGCCCGTGGGCGAGACGGAAACTCTGTTGGCCGCCATCTGGGCAGACGTACTGCGCGTAGAGAAAGTCGGACGCCATGATGATTTCTTCGAACTCGGCGGTCATTCTCTGCTCGCAGTTGACCTGATTGCACGCATGAAAAAAATGAGACTGGACATCGACGTACGCACCGTTTTCTCGAGCCCGACTATCGCTGAAATGGCGTTGTCGTGCGCGAAGATCAAGGAGATCGCACTGTGATGCTTTCGGAACTGATCGATCAGCTCAACGAAAAGGATGTATTCCTCGCGGTGAGGGGAAGCGAGCTGATCGTTCGCGGAAGTGAAAGAATTGTTGACGAGCCCGCGTTGCTTGACCTTTTGAGGCGCAACAAAGACGCCTTGATGGCGCTGATCCAGTCTGGCAATTACATCGGCCCCGACGGTATTGCTGAAGTGCCGGAAAACCGGATTCCGACGGGATGCAGTGCGATCACACCAGACATGCTGCCATTGGTAGAAGTCACCGCGGATGAGATCGACTGCATGGTCAGTGCGGTACCTGGCGGTGCAAGGAATGTGCAGGATATTTATCCATTGGCCCCCCTGCAGGAAGGAATGTTTTTTCATTACATCAGTGGAGAGCGCCGGGATCCTTACTTGTCGCAAGTATTGTTCAGTTTTGAATCCCGCTGCCAGATGGATGCCTATTTCGAGGCAATGCAGTCCGTAATCAAGCGCCACGATATTCTTCGCACTTCTATTTTTTGGGAGGGTCTGCGCGAACCCGTACAGGTGGTGTGGCGACATGCCCCGCTGATGATTGAGGAGCTGGAGCTGCTCACCGAAGACGGCGACCTCGCCAAGCAGCTTATCGAGCGCTTCGATCCATGTCAGTTCCGTCTCGACATTCGGAGCGCCCCGCTCATCAAGATTGTCGTTGCTTGCGATTCGTCTTCTGGCCGGTGGATTGCGCTGGCGCTGAGTCATCACCTGACCATCGGTGGCGCAACGCTGGCAGTCATACAGGAGGAAACCAGGACCATTCTGGCAGGAGAAACGCGAAAGCTGCCGGCGCCGGTGCCGTTCCGTCGTTTTGTTGCGCAGGCTCGTCATGGCGCCCGCGTTCGAGCGCAGGATGAATTCTTTAAGCAGATGCTGGGTGATGTGGACGAGCCGACAGCACCGTATTCTCTTCTCGACATACCAGTTGACGGATTGCCGATAAAGGAAGCAGGGCGGCTTGTCGATCCGTCGCTAGCACGGCGGTTGCGCACGGCCGCGCGCGTGTTGCACCTCAGTACCGCCACGCTTTTTCATCTTTCATGGGCGAGCGTGCTGGCCCGTGTCTCCGGGCGTAGTGATGTCGTGTTCGGAACCGTATTATTCGCCGGCATGCGTGATGGCGACGGCAAGGCACGACTTCCCGGCATGTTTATCAATACCTTACCCATCCGTATAGATCTTGATGACTCGCCGGTTCGAAAGTGCGTTGAAGACGTTCATGGCTTGCTGACCCGGTTGATGCGGCATGAGCTCGCTTCTCTTGCACGCGCGCAGCGTTGCAGTGGCGTGATCGCGCCCACGCCATTGTTCGGCGCTCTACTGAATTATCGTCACAACCCTGACAGGAACCCACCCGCGGTCGCTCACGTTGCAGATCCGGATGCAAGCGGCGAGCGAGGAGGAGAAGGAATCGAGCTACTAGGCGGTGGCGCGCGCCGAACAAACTATCCACTCACATTGGAAGTCGATGATTTCGGCGAGTCGTTTCATCTGAGTGCGATTGCGCAAATGCCGATTGATCCCGAACGAATAATCACATACGCGCACGTGGCGTTGGAGCGTCTGGTACAGGCGCTGGAACAAGCACCCACGACGCCGATTCGCAAGATTGAAGTACTGCCGCGAGATGAGCTGAGGCGCTTGCTGGTGGAATGGAATGCGACGTCGGTCGCGTATGCGGATGACCAATGCATTCATGAACTGTTCGAGGTCCAGGCCGGGAAGGCGCCGGACGCCATTGCAGTGATGCATCAGGGGCAGCAGCTGAGCTATGGCGAGCTCAACAGTCGTGCCAACCGTCTGGCGCGTTACCTGCGCAAGCTTGGCGTGCTTCCCGACGCGCGTGTCGCGATCTGCATGGAGCGCAGCATCGACATGGTGATTGGCCTGCTGGCCGTTCTTAAGGCAGGCGGCGCCTACGTGCCGCTCGATCCGGCAT
>NZ_DAIUCO010000384.1:0-2936 GCF_036846085.1 Noviherbaspirillum sp.
TTCGATGACGGCGTGGTGATCGGCAGCGGACGGCTGCATGGCGCGGCGGTACTGGCTGCGGCGCAGGAAGGCGGATTCATGGGCGGCGCGGTCGGCGAGGTGCATGGCGCAAAGCTGGTCGGCCTGCTCAAGCGCGCCGTCATCGAACGGGCCGGCGCCGTGCTCCTGCTGCTGGAAACCGGCGGGGTGCGCCTGCATGAAGCCAACGCAGGACTGATCGCCGTATCCGAAGTCATGCGCGCGGTGCTCGACACGCGCGCCGCAGGCATTCCGGTCATCGTCCTCATCGGCGGCGCCAACGGCTGCTTCGGCGGCATGGGCATCGTCGCCCGCTGCGCCAACGCGATCATCATGTCGGAAGAAGGGCGGCTCGCCATGTCGGGGCCGGAAGTCATCGAGACGGCGGCGGGCGTGGAGGAATTCGATTCGCGCGACCGGGCGCTGGTGTGGCGCACCACCGGCGGCAAGCACCGCTACCTGCTCGGCGATTGCCACGTCATCGTGCCGGACGAGATCGGCGCATTCCGCGATGCCGCGTTCAGTGCGATGCAGGACGCGGACCGGTCGGAGGTGGCGCTCACGCTCGCCGAGCTCGACGCCGAACAGGAACTTCTGCAGCAACGGCTTGCAAGGTTCGGTGGGCGTTCCGATCCGGTCGAGATATGGACCGACCTCGGCATCGCCAATCCCGCGGCCGTGCCGATGCTGGATGCCGAGACATTCAACACGATTGCGCACGCACATCGGACAGGAAGCTGACATGGACTGGCAGACGCTCGCCTCGCATTTGTTCCCGGAAGGGCATGACATCGCCGAGCAGGACTTTTTCCTGTCCGGAACGGCATCCGTGGCCGGGCGCCCGGTGACGGTGATCGGCACCACCGGGCATACGCCGATCGGCGTCGAGATCGCGCTGGCGCAGGCGAAGGCGGTGCTCGATACCGTGCGCTCCCATCCCGGCCGGCCCATCATCATCCTGGTCGATACGCAGGGCCAGCGCCTGCGGCATCGCGATGAAATGCTTGGCATTAACAGCTACATGGCCCATCTCGGCAAATGCATCGAACTGGCGCGACGGCGCAATCACAAGGTCATCGGCCTGGTGTACGACCAGGCGCTGTCCGGCGGCTTCATCACCAGCGGCCTGCTGGCCGATGCCTGCTATGCGCTGCCGGACGCGACCATCCGCGTGATGGGCTTGCCGGCGATGGCGCGCATCACCAAGGTGCCGGAAGAGAGGCTGACCGAACTGGCAAAGGACAACCCGGTATTCGCGCCCGGCGCACACAATTACCTGGTGATGGGCGGACTGGAAGCCATCTGGGACAAGGATCTCGCCGACAATCTGCAGAGTGCGCTGGACACGGCGACCCAGGCGGACCGGCGCAGCGAACTCGGCGCGGCGCGCGGCGGCAGGAAATGGTCGCAGCGGGTCGTGCAGGCGGTACTGGCTGAAGGCCATGCTCGCGCGGCATAGCCTTGCCTGGCTGACGCCGGCGGGATGGCGGGAGGCCGAGGCGGCGAGTGACAGAGATTGCCGTGACGCGATCACGCGGTGGCGGCAGGCGGACTGGCCCACGATCGTGCGCAGGCGCGACGCGGATGCCGGGGATGAACAATGCGCTGTCGGACTCGCGCTGCCGCCGGACCCGGCGAGCGGCTACAAAAAGCGGATTGCATTGCAGGCGTCTCTTGTCCACGTCGATAAAGTATTGCCGCCGCTAGCGATGGAAGAGGCGATTGCCGAAGCGCCGTCTCCGTGGCGAGAACCTCTCGCCGAACTGGCGCGGACGGCCCGCAGCGCAGGCATGACGCTCCGTGTCTACGGTTCGCTCGCGCTGCAGACGCTCACCGGGCAGGCCTACCTGACCGCGTCGTCGGATATCGATGTCCTCTGCTATCCGGTCACGCGGGAGCAATTGACCGTGATGCTCGGGTTCCTGCAGGCGACGGCGGCGCATGTGCCGCTCGATGGCGAGATCGTGTTTCCCTCCGGCCAGGCGGTGGCGTGGAAGGAATGGCTGGCGGCGGAAAACGGTCCGACCGGCGTGCGTGTCCTGGTGAAGGAATGGGATGGCGTCTACCTCGCGAAGCTTTCGGAATTGCACGACACGCTGGAGAGGAAATGACGAACGGCATGGCGACAGCGCCGAATTCCCTTGCAGGGCGACTGCCGCCTCCGTTGCAATGGGACCGGATCGCCGACAGGGCCTTCAGCGCGGAGGTCGGGCGCATCGCGATCGCCAGCCTGCATGACGAGCTCGTGCTCTACCCGAAGCCGGGCCTGGTCTCGCCGGTCGACAACGGCAGCCATGACGACATGAGCGCCGAAACGTTTTTCCGCAGCCTGTTTTCGTTGCGTCACTATTTCGTCCGTATGACCGAAGCAGGCCAGCGCAATGCGCCGTTTCATGCGTTGAAGGCGCTCGGCATTGCGGCGGAGGAGCGCATGCTGCGGGCAACCGGCGGCATCAATACGCATCGCGGCGCGATCTTCGCGCTCGGCATGCTGTGTGCCGCCGTGGGGCACTGCCATGGCAGGCAGGTGGTGCTGTCGCCGTCGGCGATCAGGCAGGCGCTCATCGGCGAATGGGGCGCGGACCTGGCTGCGCATACGCGGCATGGCGATGCCGGGTCGCATGGTTTGCAGATGGCAAAGCGGCATTCGGTCACCGGCGCGCGCGAGGAAGCGGCGCTGGGCATGCCTTCGGTGTTTGAAGTGGCGTTGCCACGCCTGCAGGTCACGATGGCGACGACAGGATGCTGGGAACGGGCGCGTATCGAAGCGCTCTTCGCATTGATGGCCTGTGTCAGCGATACGAATGTGTACTACCGGGGCGGGGAAGCGGGTGCGCAGGTCGTGAAACTGTGTGCCAACGACTTCGTGGCACGCGGCGGAACAGCGGCGGCTGACTGGAAGGCGTATGCGATTGCCT
>NZ_DAIUCO010000385.1:0-2895 GCF_036846085.1 Noviherbaspirillum sp.
TTGGCAAGCTGTGTTTCAAGCGCATCTAGCTGCGCATTAAAAAAAAGCCGCATGTCGTCAAGCGTCGGCGGCGCATCGAGCAACTGCTCGTAGCCCTCATCGTCCGATAGTGGACGGCAGAGCCTGAGCCGCCCGGAGGCAATGCCGAATTTCGCGGGCGAATCGATACGAATGAAGGTCCGGTGGAAGTCGCCCATCGTGTAGCCGTGCCGGGTCATCAGCACATACAGGTCATACCAATCCCGCGACTTGGACCGCTCCGCGCAGACCAGGCTCTTGCTTGCAAAAATCTCGTCGGTTGTCGCAACCCGAAGGGCGTCCCCGGGTTCACCCTGCAGAAAGGTCCGCAGCTCGTTTTCCGGCGCGACGAAGGTCAGTCTGACCGAACCGTTCGCCAGGTAGTTCTGCTGATAATTAGCCAGTATCAATCCGTCGTTGAGGAACAATTCCTCGTCCGCTGGATTGACATCCGGCTCAAGGCGGATGCCGGACTGCCCGAGGCGCCGCTTCAGCAAGCCGAGCTGGGCGCCGGGAAGGTTCCCTCGCACGTAGGCAAAATCGAGATCTTCGCTGACCCGGTGCCCGATGCGCAGGGCAAGCGCGGTGCCGCCAATAAGAATAAAACCGTTCATCAGCGGATGATCCTGCAGCACGTTCCAGAGTGCGGCGGTGTCAGGTCTGAGCTTGCTGGTATCCATTGCGGATGTTCCTCAGTGTGCGCACGACGATGGGTTCTGCCTTGAGCGCAGCGTCCGAGCCTTCCCCCCGGACAAGCGCCCACTCCGTTTCGAGCCGGTCGATGCCGAATTCCACCGCAGCGTCCAGCAGGATGTCGAAGCGTGGCTTAAGCAGGGCGGCGCGCAGATGGATCTCGTCGCCGGCCTTGGAATTCGACCAGACGAGTTTGTGCTTTCTCTTGAAGCCTTGGGGCTGCTCGGGTAGGTCACCCCGCGCATGGTGTGTCTTCCCATCGGTCGAAACCAAGATATGCACCCCCGCTGCGTCGGCAAGGCGGCGTACTACATCGAGCGTCGGATTGCCTTGCCTTTTCATGCGCGATATCGCTTCCTGCGATATGCCAGCTTTTTGTGCAAGCACTTTCTGGGTAAAGCCGCGACTCTTTGCGGCACGCAAGATGTGGTTAATTATGCTTTCCATCACTTAATTATTGAGCTATGAATCAAAAGAATACCACGGCAATTGATTCATAAGTCAATAACGGTGCTGTTCCCACAAGCTAACCTCTAATCGTCACCACCAGCCGCGCATCCTCCAGCGCAGCTGTCCGATGGAAGGTGACGGCCTGATAGTCCGGCGACATCAGCATCGACAGGAAGGCGTCGCGGGACGGATATTGCACCAGCAACACCTCATCCCAGCTTTCGTCCTGCGGGGCGATGAAGGTATGCTTGGCCTCGCCCTGCCAGATCACCTTGCCGCCCACCCTGTCGAGATGCGTCTGAATTTGCCTGCCGTATTCTGCATAGGCGTCGCGGCCGGTGCGCGCCGGCTGTGCCTTGTCGGCAGGGTAGACGGCCTGGTCGCGGAAGCGCAGCAGGTTGAGCATGACGACCGGCAGGTCGGGAGGAACCCTGGCGACGAGTTGCTTGACGCTGTCGGAAGTGGGATCGACGGAACGGGGCATTGGATTCTCCTGAATTGATGCTTATCAACAAGTGTTGCGGCAGGCCGTTCCAATAGCACGACCGTGCGGAACTTCGAGTATCGCAGAGTTCTCTCATTCCCAGCGTTTCGACAATGGCTGACCCACTGCACGATCCGCACCCGACACGACCAACATCGTTGGACGACGCGGGTAAAAGAATAAATCAGGAGGAGACGGTCATGACACAACCTGCATTGCGGCCCATGACGTGCGGCCGTGCCTCAGGCGCCCCGCACACCGCCGCGCCCCTGCCGTTTGCTCCCGTTCCTCTTCGCATTCCCGACCGTTAGAGCGTCTAACAAAATGCCTCTGGCTGCGTTGCGTCTCCTTGTCGTACCTCAGTACTGCCTGCGTCGACGCGCCTTGCCAGAGAGCACGAAGCTGGCGCTTCGTTCATTTTGTTAGACGCTCTTAGTAGCCATCACGTCTTCTCCAGCGCGGACGCCGTCCCGCGTGCCGGCATGCCGGCTGACGGCAACAACAATCAAGTTCATCCCCACCAAAGGAGACCGTTGTGAGAGACAAACCCTTCGTTCCATCGTTCAGGGCGACGCTGTGCGCGTCGGCCATCGTGCTACTGGCCGGCTGCGGCGGCGGGGATGCCAATGTCGGTTCGATCAAGACAATGTCCGGCGGCGTGCTCGGCATCCTCGATCCGCTGCCGCCCGCCGAAGACCTCGGCGGTGTCGATACGCCCGAGGTCGATCATAGCGGCCGCTCGCTGTACAGCGGTCCGGCGCCGCGCCCCGGCCCCGATATCCTGTACGCCTCGCCGCCACGTGCGCCGCAACTGGAAAACACCGGCATCTGGCGCGCCCGGCCCATCCTCGTGTCGGGTGCCAGCGCCTACCGCCGCGGCGAGTTCCTGTACCAGGATTTCCTCTACGACGACCGCGGCGCGAATGCGAACGTCCAGGACCCGGCCGATGCGCGCCGCACCGCCGAGAACTTCTCCCGCGCCAACGGCACCTACACCTATCCGACCGATCCGGCCTATGCCGGCAACGCCGCCGACATCGTCGAACTGCGCATCAAGCCGCAATCGAACTTCACTGCCTTCCGCGTCACGATGAACAGCCTGATCGATGCCGAACGCGTCGGCTTCACCATCGCGCTCGGCGACTCGGCAACGGCGAGGCCGTTTCCCTTCGGCGCGAATGTGTCGGCGCCGGCGCAGTACTTCCTCACGGTGCACGGCAACCAGGCGGTACTTACCAATGCAGCGGATG
>NZ_DAIUCO010000386.1:0-2790 GCF_036846085.1 Noviherbaspirillum sp.
GCTTTTACCGGCATAGGATGTGTGCCTTGTCAAAAATGCGATAAATGTTGTCCGGCTATCTTAAAACAGACGATTCGTTCTTGCATACACTTCCGATATCCCCTCCCCGGAAAGTACAGCATGTCGACAGCCGCTTCGTCATTTCGCGCGGACGCGCAGGTGATCACCCTGGTCGGAATCGCCCATGGCGTCTCCCATTTTTTTCACCTGATACTGGCGCCGCTATTTCCGTGGCTGAAGGATGCGTTCAGCCTGTCCTACGCCGAGCTCGGCTTCCTGATGACGATGTTCTTCGTGGTGTCCGGCATCGGACAGGCGCTCGCTGGATTTGTCGTCGACCGGATCGGCGCCCGCACCGTATTGTTTGCGGGCATTGGCTTCCTCGCTTTGTCTGCCGTCGTGCTGTCGCAGGCCAACAGCTATGCCACGCTGCTGGCGGGGTCGATGCTTGCCGGATTGGGTAACAGCGTGTTCCATCCGGCCGATTTCACCTTGCTCAACCAGCGGGTTTCCCCGCCGCGGCTCGGTCATGCCTTCTCGGTACATGGCATCTCCGGCAATCTCGGCTGGGCGGCGGCGCCGGTATTTCTTGCCACCCTTGCCGGGCTGTATGACTGGCGGACGGCCTTGCTGGCGGCGTCGCTGCTTCCGCTGGCGGTGCTGGCGCTGTTATTCGTGCACCGTGATCTGCTCCAGGACAGCGAGCTGAAAGCCGGTGGTGCAAAGGTAGCGGAACCAGCCGGAAAGCAGGCTGCCGGCGGGCAGCAATTCGATTTCATCCACGTCCCGGCGGTGTGGATGTGCTTCGCGTTTTTCTTCATCACCGCCATGGCGCTGGGTGGCATACAGAGCTTTTCCTCCGCCGGTTTGCGCAGCCTGTACGGCATGTCACTGCCGCTGGCGACTGCCGGCTTCACCGCCTTTATGCTTGCGTCGGCAGGCGGCATGATCTGGGGCGGTTTCATCGCATCGAAGACCACGCGCCATGAACGCACGATCGCCATCGCATTCGCCGCCTCCGGCGTCACCGCGATCCTGATTGCCGCCGGCATCGTTCCGGCGTTGGTGGCGGTTTTGCTGATGGGAGCGGTCGGCTTCGGATCGGGTGTCGCAGGACCGTCGCGCGATCTCCTCATCCGTGCCGCCGCGCCGAAGAATGCCACCGGGCGCGTCTATGGAGTGGTGTATTCGGGGTTGGACATCGGGCTTGCCGTCTCGCCGGTTCTTTTCGGCGCATTGATGGACGGCGGACATCCGTCATGGGTGTTCATCTGTATCGGGGTTTTCCAGACATTGGCGATCGTGACCGCCGTCAGTGTTGGTACCAACACTGCGAAGAAGGGCGTGAAAGCGCAGGCTGCCTGACCGTTGCGCGGCAACAGCGGGAAATTGATTGTTTTCGACTCGCATACAATGTCGTTTTTACTTTTTTGCGAGGAGATTCAATGAGTTTTTCGACCTGCGATTTGTGCGATGGCAACGAAGACAAGCTTGCGTCCGGAGGGCTTGCGGTATTGCCGCCGGTATTCAGGCACTTCGGCAAGCGCAAGGCTTTTTCCGGACCTGCCGCAACGCTCAAGGTATTTGAAGACAATGTGCTGGTGCGGGCGGCCCTGGAAACGCCGGGAGACGGCAGGGTCCTGGTCGTTGACGGCGGCGGCAGCCTCCGCTGTGCGCTTGTCGGCGGCAACCTCGGCGTGCTGGCTGAGAAAAACGGCTGGGCGGGAATTATCGTGAACGGCTGTGTCCGCGATTCGGAAGAACTCGATGCCTGCGATATCGGTGTGCGGGCATTGGCGACCCATCCCCAGCGCAGCATTCGGAAAGGCGTGGGCGATCGCGACATCGCAGTCCAGATCGCTGGCGTGACCGTCAGGCCGGGCAACTGGATCTATGCGGATGCCGACGGCGTATTGGTCGCCGCGGAAAAAATCGGCTGACCGGTTCGGTCGGCATCGCCATCAAACCGCCAACAGGAAAATGTACCGGCTGACGGGCATTTTCCTTCCATCATGCATCAGGGCAGGGGAAAGACGAGGCACGTTGTGGTGGCATGCGCATAGAGCTTGCCGTCAGCGTCGATGATGCGGCCTTCCGCAATGCCGACCCGGCTCCCGACCTGGATCACTTTACCTTCTGCACGGACCGGCCCGGTTTTATCGGTCATTGCGCGGATCAGGTTTACTTTCAATTCCACCGTGGTGTAACCCATGCCTTGGGGCAGCATCGACTGCACCGCGCAGCCGACCGCCGAGTCCAGCAGAGTGCAAAAGTAGCCGCCATGTACCGAGCCGATGGGGTTGTAATGTTCGCGTCCAGGTGTGCCCTGGAAAACGATACGTCCGGGTTCGCCTTCGACCGGCACGAAATTCATCGTGTGTCCGATCGGGGCGGACGGCAATTCGCCCGACCAGATGCGCTGCAAAAATTCCATGCCGCTCGATGCCTTGATCTGGTTGATCGATGCCACGCCGGGCGCACCCAGTGATGCCCTGACTTCCGCTTCCCGTGCTTGCCACTCGGACAGTGTTTGCTCCCGATTGCTCATGATGCGCTCCTGTTGATGCCTGATACATTCCGGCAAATTAATAATGAGAACCGCATTGTAGGGGGATTGTCTGAAGACGTTTTGCCAGTGCTTTTCACAGACCGGATCGAATATTTCGCAATGTGAAATCTGACGACGCACAGCATCATGGATTTATTTCATGGAAAGGAATTTGATTTCACATCGCGAAAATTATAATTTAAGTGTATGAATTGAAAAGATTTATTTTTAGTTATATGTCT
>NZ_DAIUCO010000387.1:0-2769 GCF_036846085.1 Noviherbaspirillum sp.
CGCATGACCGGTTTCCGGGACCTTGCGCGGCGCAATGGTCTTCACCACGTCGGCAATCGCCCTGATGTGATCCGGCGTGGTGCCGCAGCAGCCGCCGGCGATATTGACGAAGCCGCTTTCGGCAAAATCCTTCAGCAGTGACGAAGTGACATCGGGCGTTTCGTCAAACCCGGTATCGGACATCGGATTGGGCAGGCCGGCATTCGGATAAATGCAGACGAAGGTGTCGGCAATCTTGGACAGCTCCTCCGCATACGGGCGCATCAGTGCCGCGCCGAGCGCGCAGTTGAGTCCCACTGTCAGCGGCTTGGCATGACGGACCGAATGCCAGAATGCCGGCACGGTCTGGCCTGACAAAATGCGGCCCGATGCATCGGTCACGGTACCGGAAATCATGATGGGAAGTTTCTTGCCCGACTCGTCGAAGAAAGTGTCGATGGCGAACAGCGCCGCCTTGCAGTTGAGCGTATCGAAGATTGTTTCGACAAGCAGCACATCCGCACCGCCTTCGACCAGGGCGCGGGTCTGCTCCAGGTAGGCAGCCACCAGCTGGTCGAAGGTGACATTGCGCGCGGCGGGATCGTTCACATCCGGCGAGATGGACGCGGTCTTCGGCGTCGGCCCCAGCGCGCCGGCGACAAAGCGCGGCTTGTCCGGGGTCGAGTATTTGTCGCAGGCGGCGCGGGCCAGCCTTGCCGCTTGCAGGTTCATCTCGTAGGCGAGATGCGCCATGTGGTAATCGTCCTGCGCGACGCTGGTGGCGCCGAAGGTATTGGTCTCGATCAGGTCCGCCCCGGCGGCGAGATACTTCTCATGGATTTCGCTGATGACCTGCGGCTGGGTCAGTGTCAGCAATTCATTGTTGCCCTTGACGAACAATTCCTTGCCCGGCACGTTGAAATCGTCGAAGCGCGTGCCGCGATAGTCCTCTTCGGTCAGCTTGTATTGCTGGATCATGGTGCCCATCGCGCCGTCCAGGATCAGGATGCGTTGGGACAGCAGGTTTCGCAGGAGCGACTCGGTGGTGGAGAGGGGATCGCGCTTCATGGTGCACTCTTTGGTCAGTGTGAAAATTCCGTACTGCAAATCAGGAAAATAAAAAACCCGGTCAGCAAACAGCAGGACCGGGTTGATCTGTCCGCTTTAGCTGTATTTGGTAATGGGACTGAGACCCTGGCGCCCGCAAGCTGGTTTGACTTGTTCAATCAAATCGGCGCAAAAAAATTATACGTTAAATCAATGGTTTGCGTAAAGAGAAGCGCGCAGGGAGAAGCCCGAAGGGAAGTGCACGGAAGCGGGCAGCCGCCGGGGCTGCCCAATGTCCGTCAGGCGACGCTGCGCGCATCCAGGTTGCCCGCATCGGGCGATTGCCTGTCTTCCGTGAGCTTGAGCGTGAGGCATTTTGCCGAGCCGCCGGCTTTCATGAATTCGGTCAAGGGCGTCTGCTTGACATTAAAACCGCGCGACTGCAGTTCGCGCACCAGTCCCTTCGAGGCGCGGTTCATGAATACCGTACCGGCGCTGTTGACGGCGTTGCAGGCAAAATCGTGGGCATCGGCGTGGCCGACCGCGATCCGCCGATCCGCCGGTACGCGCGCCATGATGCGCGCCTGCGACTCGGCGTCGAACGCCGCCGGATAGTACATCAGGTAGCCGCCCTCCAGCGGGCACAGGCAGGTGTCGAGATGATAGAAGCGCTCGTCGACCAGCCGCAGCGGCTCGATCTCGATGCCCAGGAATTCCTTCAGCAGCGGCACGCATTCCAATGTCGAACGATGCCCATGTCCAAGCCAGAGCAGCGGCTCGCCGCGGTCGAGCAGCGCATCGCCGGCACCCTCGAACACCATGTCCGGCGGCAGTTCCAGCACGTCGAAGCCGTTCTCGCGGAACCATGCACCGAAATGCGGTTCCTCCGCCTGCCGCTCCGGATGACGAAAGCGTGACAGCACGCATTTGTCGCCGAGGATCAGGCCGGCGTTGGCGGTAAATACCATGTCCGGCACGCCGGCCGCCGGTGTCATGCGCTCCACCCTGGCCACCTGTCCGATGAGTCTTGCAAGCGCCTCCCACTGGCGGGTAGCGATGTCGTTGCTGCCGAGAGCGATATTGCCTTCCATCCACGGATTGATGACGTACGCCACTTCGAAATGATTCGGCGGGCACATCAGGAATCGGTCTGTCATTCTTTTCTCCCAGAATAGATGTTTCAAGCCGGCAGGGATTCCGCAGGCATTCGCCGGTTGTCCGGCACGGTTTCGAATACCGCCCTGATCACCTCGAGCGCCGAGTCGAGTTCCTGCTCGGTGATGACCAGGGGCGGCGCGAAGCGAACCACCGTTTCATGCGTTTCCTTCGACAGGATTCCCTGCTGCAGCAGGCGTTCGCAGAACGTACGCGCCGACACATGCGACGGATCGAGGTCGAGCCCGATCAGCAAGCCCTTGCCGCGTACTTCGCGAATGGCGGAATGACGGATGGCACGCAGTCCGTCCAGCAGACGGCTGCCGAGCTTTTCGGCCCGCTCCGCCAGGTTTTCCTGCTTCAGCAGTTGCAGCGCCGCCGTGCCGACCGCCGCCGCCAGCGGATTGCCGCCGAACGTGCTGCCATGGTCGCCGGGACGGAATACCGCCATCACATCCTCGCGCGCAAGGAAGGCCGATACCGGCAGCAGCCCGCCGCCGAGCGCCTTGCCGAGAACGAGGCCATCCGGCTTGACGTCCTCATGCTGACAGGCGAGCAGGCGGCCGGTACGTGCAAGGCCGGTCTGTA
>NZ_DAIUCO010000388.1:0-2754 GCF_036846085.1 Noviherbaspirillum sp.
GGTCTTCGCCGATCAGGCCGCTGGGGTGCGCGCCGGCGGGATTGAAATAACGCAGCGCGCCGATGGCCCACGAGGAATCGGACTTCGCCAGGTCCTCCAGCACCTGCTCGACCATCAGCTTGGAGCGGCCGTAGGGATTGGTCGTCGACAGCCGGGCCGATTCGGAGATCGGCACCGCTTCCGGATCGCCGTAGACCGTGGCGGAGGAACTGAAGAGGAAGTTCTTCACGCCGGCAGCGCCCAGGGCCTGAAGCAGCGTCACGCTGCCGGAGACATTGTTCTCGAAATAGGCAAGCGGGTTTTCCACCGACTCGCCGACGGCCTTCAGTCCAGCGAAATGAATCGTCGCATCGATGCGATGGGTTTTGAGCAGCGCGTTCAGTGCGATGCGGTCGCGCACGTCGACGTCATAGAAAGGAATGACGCGGCCGGTGATGCGCTCCACCCGCTTGAGCGATTCCTGCGAACTGTTGCAGAGATTGTCGAGTGCGATGACGGAGTACCCGGCTTCCAGCAATTCAACGCAGGTATGTGAGCCGATATAGCCGGCCGCGCCGGTGACAAGTATGGTTTTGTGAGTAGTCATGGTAAGAACTTGAATGTCCGGTGTGGGAAGCGTCGGGCGCGGCTGCGACCGATGTCCGCCTGCGATGTATCGCAGCATATTGCCCCCGGCGGACGCCGGGGTCAACCTGCCGGAGTCTATCTTTTAAACATCCCTGTCAGACGGCATCTCGCACAGCCGGCTGCCGTTGTGGCGACTTATGCTGCCTGCATCGTGTATTCGGTGCTTGAGCTGCGCAGCTCCTTTGCAATGTGCTCTGACAGGCGGAACGCGAGCGCGGCAAGCGTGATGGTCGGGAAATTCGCGCCGGATGTCGGGAAAACCGAACTGCCGGCGACGTACAGGTTGGTCATCCCGTGCACCAGGCAGTTGCGGTCGACCACGCCCTGTCTCGGCGAGTCGTGCATCCGCGTGGTACCCATGTGGTGCCAGGTGCCTTCCAGGTCGGACGGCCATTTTCCGCCTTCGATCGGCGGGTCGAGATCGACCTGGGCCACGCCGCTGCGGCGCATGTCTTCCGCCAGGATCGCCAGCGTGCGGTCGAAGGTGCGCTGCTCTTTCGAGCCGAGACGCCAGTCGACACGCACCCGGTTCATGCCGAGCTGGTCCTTCTGGTTCGGGGACAGCATGACCCGGCTGTCCGGATTCGGTTCCGGCTCGACGATGGTCTGGAACTTGACACCCTTGATCAGCCAGCGCGGCTGGAAGAGGCGGGTATAACCGTAGCCGAGCGTATCCAGCGGATTCGCCATCATGGTCATCACATCTTTCGCGAAGTTCCAGTCGGCCTGCTCCTTCTTGAGCATCGCCTGCTTGCAGCGGAACAGCGCCTGGGCGCCTTCGCTGCCCTCGCCCGGGAAGGTGGAGCAGAACCAGACGCGCGCGTTCAGGATGCCCTCTTCCTTCAGCACTTCCGGCTTCAGGGCGAACTGATGTGCGATGCAGGTGCCGTGCGCCGAGACCGCCGCATTCTGGTAGTGGTATTTGACATCCGACAGCTTGTTGCGCGACCACTCCTTGGTGAAGCGGATATTGCCCGAGAACAGACGCGGATGATCCATGAAGTACCGGCCGACGAGGTCGTTGCCGTTGCCGAGGCCGGAAGGCTGCACCTTGTTGGAGGCCAGCAGCAGGCGGGCGTTTTCGATGCCGCCGGTCGCAAGCACATAGGTTTTCGCGGAGACTTCCATCCTGCGCCCGGTCAGTGTCGCCACTTCGACCCGCTTGACGGTCGTCGCTGGATTGTTGGTGTCGATATTGACGGCATTCGCGTACAGGAAGACGCGGATGCGCTCGGAACGCTTCAGCACGTCGCGATACAGCTTGCCGAAACGTGCCGGCGGGCTGAACTGCGAGATGGTGTCGCGTACCTTGCCGGTCACGAGCGGCATGCGCTTTACATCAGGGCGGCCGATCGCCTGCTCCCAGAACTCCGGGCTGAAGTTGTTCGGACCGAGTTTGAGCAGGGCATGCGTGCGCTCATAGTAGGGCATCAATTCATTCAAGCTGAATGGCCAGCCGCTGTGGTTGACCCACTCGCGCTTATCGAAATCCCAGGGATCGAGCGGCCGGCACCATCCGCCCCAGCAGTTGCTGCTGCCGCCGAGGAAGCGGCTGCGGCTGCCGTCGGCAAAGTTATAACGCCATTCACCGACATCCTCGCCCCGATAGAGGTCACGCGTCTCGTCATCCGGATTGAATCCTCCGCTTTCGAGCAGGACAACGTCGATGCCTTGTTTGTCCAGCTCCATGGCCAGTGTGATGCCGGCAACGCCGCCGCCGATGATGCATACCGTTGTTTCAACAACGGATCCTTCCTGAACTCGCCGTGTATCGATAAACATTTCTTCTTTTTCCCTGCTCTAATATTGATCTGTCACTGAGTACCAATGAACTCGCATTGCATGGCTTGCATTAGATGCAATGCTTGTTCTTCGCATTGGCTTACCCTTCAAATTACGTGTATTCCAAGTGATTTTTACCTGTCAAAGATAGACTGATGACGGACAGATACTTTGATGTGCATTAGGGAATGTTCACGCTGTCGTAAATGTACCCGTCAACGAACCGTTCCTAAAATGAAAGCTGTGCGTCCGGTTTCACGGCCATGATTGCGCTTTTGAAATCTTGCTGGATGCGCTGCAGTGCGTCCTGCGACTCGGCTTCGAAGCGCATCACCACCACCGGCG
>NZ_DAIUCO010000389.1:0-2632 GCF_036846085.1 Noviherbaspirillum sp.
TACTTGCACAGGCCGAAGACCGGAATATCCCCCTACTGGAACGACTGCGTTACCTTTGCATCGTCAGCAGCAATCTGGACGAGTTTTTTGAAGTAAGAATCGCCAGCCTGCTTGCACAGAACCGGATTGACGGCGACAAGTCGTTGCCACCGGCCTTAACGGCGGCGCTGGAGCGGACCAGTGTCGAATGCCATCAAATTGTCGAACGGCAATATGCCGTTTTAAATGAGCACATCCTTCCCGAGCTTTCCGGAAAAGGCGTTCATCTGTTGCGGCATCAGGACCGCAATGAAGAGCAGCGAGCCTGGGTCAAGGACTACTTCGACCGCGAAGTACGCCCGCTATTGACGCCGATCGGTCTCGATCCGGCGCATCCCTTCCCGCAGGTCGTGAACAAAAGCCTGAATTTCATCGTTGAGCTCTCCGGCAAGGACGCGTTCGGACGCGGCACCGCGATTGCCATCATGAAGGCGCCGAGGGTCTTGCCGCGCGTCATTCGATTGCCGGACGAGCTGTCGAAGAAAGGTGTTTCGTTCTGCCTTCTGTCTTCCATCATCCATGCGCACATCACCGACTTGTTTACGGGGCGCGAAGTCATCGCCTATTCGCAATTCCGGGTAACGCGCAACAGCGACCTTTGGGTGGATGAAGAAGAAGTGAAAAACCTGCGCCAGGCCCTGCAGACCGAGCTTCACAGCCGGCAGTTCGGCTTCGCGGTACGGCTGGAAGTTGCGCGAAACTGCCCTCCGCATCTCGCGACGATGTTGCTGGAACAATTCTCGATCGACAAAAGCCGGCTGTTCGCGGTGGATGGTCCGGTCAACATGGTGCGCTTGCAGGAACTGATCGGCAGCGTCGGTCAGCCGGCACTGCACTTCCCTGCGTTCTATCCGGGATTGCCCGCGCATCTCGCCGACACGAGCATGTTCGATCTGCTGAAGAAGCGCGATTTGCTCCTGCACCATCCTTTCCAGTCCTTCCAGCCGGTCGTCGAATTTATCCGCAGTGCGGCGAACGATCCGAATGTGCTTGCCATCAAGCAAACCATTTACCGGACCGGCATGAATTCGGATCTGATGGAATCCCTGATCGCCGCGGCCCGGCGCGGGAAGGAAGTAACGGTCATCGTGGAATTGATGGCGCGCTTCGATGAAGAGGCGAATATCAATTGGGCGGAACGCCTTGAGCGGGTCGGCGCACAGGTAGTGTACGGCGTCGTCGGCTTGAAGACCCATGCAAAGATGGCGCTGGTGCTGCGCCGGGAGAACAAGGAATTGCGCTACTACGCCCACCTGGGCACCGGCAACTACCATCCGACCACGACAAAACACTACACCGACTTCGGGCTGCTGACCGCGCATCCGAAACTGACCGCGGAGGTGAACGAGATATTCATCCACCTGACCAGCCTCACCAAACCCAAGAAACTGCAGTACCTCTGGCTGGCACCATTTGCCTTGCAAAAGGAAATCGTGCGCGCGATACGCAATGAAGCCGCGATCGCAAAATCCGGCAAGCCGGCACGCATCATCGCAAAAATGAATGCACTGCTCGACGAATCCGTCATCCGGGCGTTGTATGCGGCGTCGGCGGACGGCGTCAAGATCGACCTGATCGTACGCGGCGCATGCGCATTGCGTCCCGGCGTGCCCGGCCTATCGGAAAACATCCGGGTCCGCTCGATCATCGGCCGTTTCCTGGAGCATAGCCGTATCTATTATTTCCGCAACAACCTCGCACACGACGTATATCTCGCAAGTGCTGACTGGATGAACCGCAACCTGTTCCGTCGCGTGGAAGTCGCCTTTCCGGTACTCGACAACACCTTGAAGAAGCAGGTCATTTCCGAGGGACTGCACCCCTACCTGAAGGACAACACCAGCGCCTGGGAACTCGGCTCAGACGGCGTGTATCACAGACGTAAGCCACGCGGCAGGCAGCTCCCTTTCAACGCCCAGCAATACCTGGCGCAGACATTGGGATCGAAGGGCGCACAGGAAGAGGGTTAAACACGGAAGGATGAACCGATGGATCTGATCATATGGCGGCATGCGGAGGCGGAACCCGGCGAGCCCGATGAAGCACGTGCGTTGACCACAAAGGGGCATAAGCAGGCGTCGAAGACCGCTGGCTGGCTCGACCGGCATCTGCCCGGCAACTGCCGGATTCTGGTCAGTCCGGCGGTGCGGACCGTACAGACCGCCGAAGCGCTCGGGCGCAAGTTCAAGACCCATCCTGCCCTGGCACATCACGCCACGGCGCAAGGCATCCTGGCTGCGGTCAACTGGCCGGATGCGCGGGAGACGGTGCTGGTAGTGGGACATCAGCCTACGCTTGGGCATGTGATTTCGCTGCTGATCACCGGTCAGGAGCAGGAGTGGATGCTGCGTAAGGGGAGTGTTTGCTGGATTGCGCAGAAGGTGACGGAGTCGGGGGCGGTGAATTATTTGAAGGCGGTGATTGGGGCGGAGTTGGCGGGGAAGTGACTTGGGTGGTGGTTTGGTGTTTTTCTTCGGTGCTGCAATGCGTATTGTTCTTCGATCAGGCTTGCCGGGACTGGCCCCGGCGGGCCACCTACTTTTTTGCTTCGCCAAAAAAGTAGGCAAAAAAGGGCTGGAGCACTGCTCCAGCG
>NZ_DAIUCO010000390.1:0-2574 GCF_036846085.1 Noviherbaspirillum sp.
TCCTTGTATTTCGATACGCCGGCAGCCTCTTCCAGGAAAATCCGCAGCTCTTCCGGCCGCGCTTCGATGATGCGGGAAATCATGCCTTGGCCGATGATGGCGTAGGCGCGAGGGCCAAGCCCGGTGCCGAGAAAGATGTCCTGGATATCCCGCCGGCGCACCGCCTGGTTGTTAATGTAGTAACTGGAGGTGCCGTCCCGGGTGAGCGTGCGCTTGACGGCGATTTCGGCGTACTGGCTCCACTGTCCCGCCGCCCGGCCGTCGGCATTGTCGAACACCAGCTCGACCGACGCGCGTCCGGACGGTTTGCGGTTGGTCGATCCGTTGAAAATCACATCCTGCATCGACTCGCCGCGCAGTTCCGATGCCTTGGATTCGCCCAGAACCCAGCGCACCGCGTCGATGATGTTCGACTTGCCGCATCCGTTGGGACCGACCACCCCGACCAATTGCCCTGGCACCTGGAAATTGGTTGGTTCGACGAAGGATTTGAATCCGGATAGTTTGATGGAAGTTAAACGCACGTTATTGACTATTCAGAAAGTACTTCGATGTGAGCCTCGCAGGTGCGGCTCAACCAGGGGAAGAACGGCGCGGAAAGAGCCCGCCTTGAAAGGCGCTAATCATATCATTCCAGGCTTGCCGGGCATTATTTCCGCCGGCCGATCCGGGCACGGCGCACAGCCCGCGGCGGTATAATGCCGCCTCCGGTCCCGGCGCATCACGCAGCGCGACGACCTTTTTCAGTTCTTTGGCACTTTCCATTCCCGTCAATCCTATTGCATACAGCGCCGTGAACCCGCTCCTAGACAAACTGCAACCCTATCCATTCGAGAAGCTGCGCGAGTTATTTGCCGGCATTACGCCAAATAGTGCCTATAAAGCAATCAGTCTCGGCATCGGCGAACCCAAGCACCCTACCCCGGCGTTCATCTGCCAGGCGCTCGCCGACCACTTGCCTGGCCTCGCGAGCTACCCGACGACCGCCGGTTCCGACGATTTGCGCAAGGCGATCGCAGGCTGGATCGAACGGCGTTACGCCCTGCCGGCCCTGGACCCGGCCACCCAGGTCCTGCCGGTCAACGGGTCGCGGGAGGCGCTGTTTGCCCTGGCCCATACGGTGATCGACCCGGTGCCCGGCGCGCTGGTGATGTGCCCGAACCCGTTCTACCAAATCTATGAAGGCGCGGCTTACCTGACCGGCGCCCAGCCTTACTTCGCCAACTCCGACCCCGCCCGCAATTTCGCGCCCGACTACCGCAGCGTCCCGGAAGAGGTCTGGCGTCATGTGCAATTGTTATATGTTTGCTCTCCCGGCAACCCGACCGGTGCGGTGCTGACCCTGTCCGACTGGAAAGAGCTGTTTGACCTGTCCGACCGTTACGGGTTCGTGATCGCCGCCGACGAATGCTATTCGGAGATCTATTTCAAGCCGGAACCGCCGTTGGGCGGACTGGAAGCCGCTCACAAACTCGGCCGCCACAACTATCCGCGCCTGGTGAGCTTTTCCAGCCTGTCTAAGCGGTCGAACGTACCCGGCATGCGCTCCGGATTCGTCGCCGGCGATGCCGATATCCTGAAGAAATTCCTGCTGTACCGGACATACCACGGCAGCGCGATGAGTCCATCCATCCAGAGCGCGTCCATCGCGGCCTGGAACGATGAGACCCATGTCCGGGAAAACCGGGCGAAATACATGGCGAAATTCAACCAGGTCACGCCCATGCTGCGTGAAGTCCTGGACGTCGAACTGCCGGATGCCGGTTTTTACCTGTGGGCTGGCGTCGACAAACGGGCTGCAATCTCGGATACCGACTTCGCCAGGCGCTTGTATGCCGAATATAATGTCACGGTGTTGCCGGGAAGCTATCTTGCCCGGGAAGCGCATGGCGTCAACCCCGGCCGCAACCGCGTCCGCATGGCGCTGGTGGCGGAAGTCGATGAATGCCTCGAAGCCGCCAGCCGCATCGTCGAATTCACCAGGAAACTCGCCGCATCCTGACGCTGCATCCTGATTCAACCAGATTCAATCACTCACTACATACTCCAGATGAGCCAACAACTTCAGCAGATCATTGACCAGGCGTGGGAAGACCGCGCAAATTTCTCCCCCAAGTCGGCGCCCGCCGAAATCCGCGATGCGGTCGCGCATGTACTGCGCGAGCTCGACCAGGGCAGCCTGCGGGTCGCACAGAAAGACAGCGGCAACTGGGTCGTCAACCAGTGGGTGAAGAAAGCGGTGCTGCTGTCGTTCCGGCTGGAAGACAACCTGCCGATGCAGGCAGGCATGAACGGCGCCAATTCAATGCAGTTCTATGACAAGGTGCCGACCAAGTTCGCCAACTACACGGCCGAGGATTTCGCCAGGGGCGGTTTCCGCGTCGTACCACCGGCGGTCGCCCGCCGCGGCAGCTTCATCGGAAAAAATGTCGTGCTGATGCCGTCCTATGTGAATATCGGCGCCTACGTGGACGAAGGCACCATGGTCGATACCTGGGCTACCGTCGGCTCCTGCGCACAGATCGGCAAGAACGTGCACCTGTCCGGCGGCGTCGGCATCGGCGGCGTGCTGGA
>NZ_DAIUCO010000391.1:0-2566 GCF_036846085.1 Noviherbaspirillum sp.
CCGGAGCGGCAATCTGTCGGCGATAGGCTGCACCAGCTTTTTCCCCAGCAAACCGCTCGGCTGCTACGGCGACGGCGGTGCGATCTTCACCAGTGACGATGATCTCGCCGAAGTCATGCGCGAAATCCGCGTGCACGGACAGATGCAGCGCTACCGCCATTCCCGCATCGGTGTCGGCGGCCGCATGGATACGCTGCAATGCGCGATCGTGCTCGCCAAGCTGGATCGTTTCGATTGGGAAATCGAACAGCGCCAGCTCATCGCCGCGCATTATGACGAACTGTTCGGCAACCGCGTCGAACGCGTGCGGCAGCGGCCGGAGCGCACCAGCGTGTATGCGCAGTACACCGTCTACCTCGACGAGCGCGATGCGGTGCGTGATGCGCTCGATAAAGCACAGGTGCCTACCGCCGTCCATTACCCGGTGCCGATTCCGCTGCAGCCCGCGTATCGCCATTTCACGACGGAACATTTTCCCGTGTCGGCGCAGATGTCCAAGCGGGTACTGAGCCTGCCGATGGGACCGTATCTCGATGTCTATTCGCTCACCCGCGTCGCCGACCTGGTGCTGCGCGCGAAGGCGCAAAGCATGCTGGGCGCCGACCATCCGGCGTTGGATACGGTAAGCAGCGGTTAGCAATGAACAGAAGGTCCGGGACGGGCTAGGAAGGATAGACGTCCCTGGACCGGGTTTCAGCGAATCATTGAAAGTCACAGCGAGCGATCTTCCATGCCGGCGTCCAAGTTACCGAAAAACAGCAAGATGGCCATGCCGGGAGCGCGCCGGCGTGATCGGTCTTCGTTTGGAATGCCGGGATTCTCGAAGCGGCTGTTTGACCTGACGATCGTCGTCCTTGCGTGCCTGGTGCTGCTGCTGCCCATCCTGCTGGTGGCGGCAATGGTCGCGCTGTCGTCGAAAGGGCCGGTACTGTACTGGTCCGACCGCATCGGCATTCGCAATACCGTTTTCCGGATGCCGAAGTTCCGCACCATGCGCATCGGCACGCCGGTGGTGGCGACGCATTTGCTGGACAGCCCCGATGCCTACCTGACGCCGGTCGGCAGCTTCCTGCGCAAGAGCAGCCTTGATGAGCTGCCGCAGCTATGGAGCATCCTGAAGGGTGACATGAGCCTGGTGGGGCCGCGCCCGGCGCTGTTCAACCAGGACGATCTGGTCGCGATGCGCACCAGCCGGGGGGTGCATGAACTCCTGCCGGGACTGACGGGATGGGCCCAGGTCAATGGCCGCGACGAATTGCCGATTCCGGAAAAGGTGGGACTCGATGCGGAATATTTGCGGCGCCGCTCGCTGCTGTTCGATCTGCGCATACTCGGCATGACGATATTGAAGGTCGTGCAGCGCGACGGCGTGTCGCATTGACTGGCCTGCCCATGACCGCACTTTGCTCCCCCATCGACCGATTGCCCCGCCTTTCGCCGCACCATCCACGACCACTGCAGGGATCGAATGCCATGCCCTATTTTCTACGCGAATTGAGCAGGGTCGACCTGGCCCGGCTGACGAAATGGCGGAATGAACGCGATTTGGTCAACCAGCTGAATACCGCCTTTCGCTACGTCGGGCAGGAAACCGACCTCGACTGGTTCAATGAGTACGTCGCCAATCGCTTCAACAACATCCGCCTGGCGATCTGCGAAACGGAATCGGAAAAATTCATCGGCGTGGTTTACCTGCTGGAGATCGACTGGATCAACCGCAACGCCGAACATGCGATCTGGATTGGCGACAAATCCTTCCAGGGGCGCGGCGCGGGCGAATTCGCCACCCGCAGCGTGCTGCATCATGCTTTCACCGACCTGAACCTGCACCGGATACACCTGACGGTGCTGGCAACCAATGAGCGCGCGCTCAAGCTGTATCGAAAAGTCGGGTTCGTGGAAGAGGGACGCTTGCGGCAAGCGGTGTACAAAGAGGGGCACTATGTCGACCTGATCCGCATGGGAATGCTGGAAGAGGAATACGTCCGGCCCGCTCTCAAAACCGGAGACATCGTCTACCGTGGGCCGGTGCCTCCCGAACAACCGAAGCCCAAAGCCAGGCGCTTCATGAGTTCATCGGCACGGACCGTGTGAACCTCTGATCGTTTCAACGAAAAGTCCATCGGGCGAGTGCCGGTGGCTGATCCCTGCAGCACATACCCATCCAAGTGCATCGACAAACGTCTTCCTGCGACTGCGTTACCGAAGAGTGACGTCCTGCGTCAGTTCTTCGTTTCCGATCCAAGCCCCACATCATTTGCCGCGGTTGCGGCGGTATCGCGAATGCCTTGCCAGGTTGACGTCACTTTCCATTGAAATACTAACGACGCTTTGTTTTGGTGACAGGTCAGTCGTTCGACAAAACCGCGACGCTGAAATTCTGGCGCCTGCGTTCATTTCCTTCTGACGTTGAGACACCATCGCGCATGGCTCCCATTGCGCCGGCATCATTGCCGGCGCAGACAACAACACCGGCGTGCGTGGCTTTGCACCCGATGCGGAAATTCACGCCTGCAAGCTGTTCCCCGGCGGCCAGATCAGTCAATTGATCGACGCGCATGACTAC
>NZ_DAIUCO010000392.1:0-2551 GCF_036846085.1 Noviherbaspirillum sp.
GCAATTGCCCGTTATCGCCCAGTCAGTCAATGCCGACACTGCTCAGACGCCGGCACCTGCCAGCCAGGCAGGTAGGGCGGCATACATCGATTTCAAGCTGCAATCGTCGGGGCCGGGCAACGACGGCGCGAACCCGGGAGCCAAAAGCAAATGAAACAGTATTGGCAGCGCATTGCCTCCAAAGTCGATGCGCTTAGTTTGCGCGAACGGGCAATCATCTTCGCCATGGCGGCGCTTGTTCTCGTCGTACTGGTCAACACGGTATTGCTGGAGCCGCAATACGCGCGTCAGAAACAGCTGACGCAGCGTATCAAGCAGGAGCAGTCCGTCCTAGGAGGGGTGCAAGCGGAAGTCCGGCAAAAAGCCATGTCCTTGGAATCGGATCCGGATCGCGCCGCCAAGGCAAATCTGCTGCAATTGAAAGAGCAGTCCGCGCAACTTCGAACTGCACTGGGCGACCTGCAGAAGAGATTGGTTTCCCCTGATAAAATGGCGGCCCTTCTCGAGGATATTCTCAAGAAAAACAAGTCCCTGCAGCTAGTTTCGCTCAAGACGTTGCCGGCGTCATCACTCATCAGTGCAGTCTCCAACACCAATTCGACATCATCAGCGGTGAAGCAGGAAGTTGCCGCCACAGCCGCCGGCGCGAACGTGGTCGGGCAATCGATCGGCGGCTCCGTGTATAAGCACGGTGTCGAACTCGTCCTGCAAGGAACCTATCTCGACACGATGGATTACCTGTCTCAGCTGGAATCGATGCCTTGGCAGCTTTTCTGGAGCCAGGCCAACCTCCGCGTCGACGAATATCCGAAGACCACCCTGACCTTGACCCTGTTCACCTTAAGTCAAAACGCAAAATGGCTGAACCTGTGATGGATACTGTAAAAATTCTTCTCGTTCCACTGGGGTGCATGTTGCTTGCGGTTGCGCCGGTCGCCGCCTCCAGCGGATTGCCTGATCCGACACGGCCACCCTCGATCAATCACTCCTCCACCGGCGTGGATGCCTCCGGGCCGGTGCTGCAGTCGGTGTTGATCGCGCCGGGACGCAAGGAAGCAGTGATCAGTGGCCGGACGGTTAAGGTAGGACACCAGGTTGGTGAAGCACGGGTGGAAATGATTGCCGAGTCTGAAGTCGTACTACGAAACGGCAAGGACGTCCAAGTTCTGAAGCTTTTCCCAGGTATTGAAAAAAAGCCGGCAACTCGTCTGTCGAGTCCCAAACCCGCCGGCTGAACCAGAAAGATAAGGGAAACAGTGAAAAACATTACTTCTGCAATCGCGCTCCTCAGTCTGGTAGCGTGCGCCACGCAACCGAAACACGAAACGCGCGACCTGATCAATAGCGAACTGGCCAAGGCTGCCGCACCCAAACCGGCATCCGATCAATCCGCTGCGGTTGCGGCCGCGTTAGTACCGCCCCTGAACATCGAAATTCCGAAAGCACGTCAGCCGATGGAAGAGCGGTTTGGCGTCACGTTCAACAACGTGCCGGCAGCCCAGTTCTTCATGGGCATCGTATCGGGCACGCGCTACAGCATGCTGGTCCATCCCGAGGTGACAGGCACCATTTCTGTCAACCTCAAGGATGTCACGGTTCTTGAGGCGCTCGATGCCATCCGGGAGCTCTACGGATACGACTATTCCGTCGAAGGAACGCGTATCTATGTCAAACCTCTGACGATGCAAACTCGTGTATTCCAGGTGAATTACCTGACCGGCAGCCGCCGTGGCACTTCGGACATCCGGGTGAACTCCGGGGCGGTAGGCGACGTCATCAACCCGAATGCGGCTGCTAACAGCCCGAACAACGTGACATCGGTCACGCCGGGTTCGAACCAGAACCAGACAACACCGATATCAATCAGCAGCAGCAAGATCAACACGACATCGAATACCGACTTCTGGACCGAGCTCCGGGCTTCCCTGGAAGCGATCGTGGGAAACAAGGAAGGGCGCAGCATCGTGGTCAGCCCCCAGTCGGGCGTGGTCGTGGTGCGGGGCATGTGGGATGAATTGCGCAACGTCTCCGCGTACCTGAAAGCAACCCAGCTTTCCGTGGACCGGCAGGTCATCCTTGATGCAAAGATCCTCGAAGTCGAGCTCTTTGATGGCTACCAGCAGGGCATCAATTGGGCGTCTTTTGCCTCCTTCAATGCAAATTCAAATAACCGGGTGTCCGGAGGCTTCGTTGCTCCCGGTACCACGCTGACACCGATCCCGTTTGACGGCAGTGCATCCAGGCCGGTTACAGGAGGCGGGATCACCGCGACGCCGGGAACCGCATTGGGCGCTGCGGCCGATGCGGCGGGTTCGTTATTCGGTTTCGCGTTCCAAAGTCGAAATTTTGCAGCATTGATTTCGTTCCTTGAAACCCAGGGCGCGGTGCATGTGCTTTCCAGCCCGCGCATCGCGACGCTGAACAACCAGAAGGCAGTCCTCAAGGTCGGCAAGGATGAGTTCTACGTCACCAACGTAAGCACCACGACCACGGCAATCGGTACAACCAGCACCACCAGCCCGACCGTTACCGTGCAGCCGTTCTTCTCTGG
>NZ_DAIUCO010000393.1:0-2524 GCF_036846085.1 Noviherbaspirillum sp.
ATCTTCCGGTGTCTCGCCGCCATCAACATCGGCATTGGCTGCAATGGCCGACGACGTAATTTCAGATACTGCTGGAGGTGGGGGGGATGTGACTGTTTCGGTCCGCTGGGCGGCCACTTGGTCAAACAATGCTTCAAAATCGTCTTGCGCCTCGGTCATGTCAGTGCTTCCCCGTATTTATAGTAGTTCGTGTTCTTACATCGGCGGGAAATGTTGAATCTTTAATTTTCATGCCGACGCAGCCGCATCAAACGGCTTCCCCATCATAAAGCCTTGACCACAGGCAAGCCAAGTCCGACGTGCACTGGTTGTTGCATGCTTCCTTCAGGCGTCCGCAGGCGGCGGCGACAACAGTCCGATGCTTGCCTCGAAGAGCGGATGGCCGGATTGGGCGAAAGCGTCGCAGATGGTCAGGTGATTCGTGCCAGGCAGTGGGACGTCGGACCGATGATTTTCCTTCCAGCGTTCGGCGATCAATGCGTTCTGCCGCTTGAACTCGTCCGATTCCAGTCCGCCCACCGCGGTGATGAACGGCGCCGGATGGGCCTGCGGCATCCAGGCCGGGGAGAGCGCGCCGGCATCCTCCGCGTCGAGCTTGAGATCGGCATTGACGAAATCCGCGTGGCGCACCGGTTCCAGGTCGAAAATGCCGGACATCAGGATGCCGCCCTTCACCAGGTCCGCCGGCAGGTCCGGTTCCAGCAGCGGCCACCTGGCGGCCATCATCATCGCGGCGAGATGCGCGCCGGCGGAATGTCCGGCCACCACGATTCGTTGCGCATCGAAGTCATATTGCTCCGCGTGACGGTACAACCAGGCCAGCGCGCGCAACTGCTGGCGCACGATCTCGGCAATGGGTGCCGCCGGCGCCAGCGTGTAGTTGGTCAGCGCGACATTGAAGCCGGCGCGGACATAATTGCCGGCGACGAACGAGAAATCCGACTTGTCCAGCGACCGCCACCAGCCGCCGTGGATGAATACCAGCAGCGGCGCGCCGCCGCGGTTGGCGGGAAAGAAATCGAGGCGCTCGCCGCTGGCCTCGCCATAGGCGATGTCCAGCAGGGCGGCATTGGTACGGCGGGCATGCGCGGATTCCTTGACCCAGCGGGTGAAGATGTAGGGATGGTCGGGGATCGCTGCGCGGGCGTTGTATTGACGGCTGTAGTATTCGCCTGGATTCTGCATCGGGATGTCGTGCGTTGTGAAGAGTTCGATGCGGTAGTGTAGCGGCTGGCTGTCCCTGTCACCAAGCGCGAGCAGAGTGATAGTTGGTTGCCGGCATTGTCAGTTTGACGATATCGGCCCGCCGACATACACTTCACCGGTTTTGGTGCCCGCGCGCATGTTCATGCGCGCAGTTAAACGGGAAACACGGTGTTTCGCATGCCGCGGCCTTCGGCCCGGCCGGCAAGCTAACGTGTGCTGCCCCCGCAACGGTAAGACAAGCGCCGCCCTGTCGTTCAGGGTGGCCGGCCGCTTCTTCAAACCACTGTGCATCGCATGGGAAGGTAGAGTGGTCCGACTTGTCAGCCCGGATACCGGCCAGGACAGGGGGAAGTGCTGCGGACGGGGATTTTCGCAAACACGAATCGACGCCGCCGGATGCAGTTCGCCAGCGGTCATCCATTCGTTTTCGAACACGCCGTCCCATCTTCCATTGAATCCGGCTTGCGGGGAAGCAGGCCGGATGCATCTTTCGAAAATGAATCACATGAATCGCTCATCTCCACGCACCGGCAAGTCGGCCTGGACGCCGCTCGCCCTGTTTTCCATGCTGTCCGCCGCCGTCCTGCCGGCCACGGCCCAGTCCTCCGGCGAGCAGACGCTCGCACCGGTCGTCGTTACCGCATCGCGCACGCAGCAATTGCAGACCGACGCACTGCCGCACACCACCGTGCTGACCTCGGACGATATCCGCAACTCGCAGGCGGTCGACCTGTCGTCGCTGCTCAGGCATGAAGCCGGGCTCCAGCTGACCCGCACAGGCGGCTACGGTTCCGCCGCCGGCCTGTTCATGCGCGGCACCGAGACCCGCCAGACGCTGGTGCTGATTGACGGCGTGCCGCTGACCAAGCAGGACGCGACCGGCACCACGAGCATCGAGCACCTGATGCTCGACCAGATCGACCGTATCGAAATCGTGCGGGGCAATGTGTCGGCGATCCACGGCTCCGGAGCGGTTGGCGGCGTGATCCAGGTATTCACCAAGCGCGGTGAAGGGCCGCCACGAGTGAGCGTCAATGCGGAAGCCGGTTCCCGCGATACCCAACGCCTGTCGGCCGGCGTCAGCGGCTCGACCGGCGCGCTGCGTTATTCGCTCGCCGCGTCCAATTTCCGCACCGACGGCATATCGGCGCTCAATCCGGCGCAATTCCCGACGACCAATCCCGACAATGACAGTTACGAAAACACCAGCGTCAGCGGCGCGCTGTCGGCCGCATGGGCAAAGGACCAGGAGATCGGCGTGCGCTTCGCCGCCGCGCGGGGGAAGTTCGACTACGACAGCAGCTTCGGCGCGCCGACC
>NZ_DAIUCO010000394.1:0-2510 GCF_036846085.1 Noviherbaspirillum sp.
GTCTGGTGGAACGCAACACCATGCGCTACTACCTGGCTATTGATGCCTATCTGGACGCCGCCAATGCGGCGCCGTCCGCACAATTCGAGCAGCGCTTGACGCGTTGGTTTGCGGCGGTGGAGCGCTACCCGAAGCAGTTGCATGAGCTGGAGCGGGGCGATTATCTTTCGATGAAACGCGCGGAGAATGCGCGGCAGCAGGCTGTTCGTTGATCCCTCGTTGTGCTGCTATTCCTGGTGCGAGCTTTTACGGTCTTTGCATGAGTGCACTGATCGGATTGCGTTCATCGGGGCTCGATTGTCTGAACGGTCTGATCGATTGCCTCCAAAGGCACCGCAGACGCGTTACTTTGTCAATGGACAAGGCCGAGAATCATCGCATGCATGAAACCTTTTCAACCCGGTCGGCGGCGATGGCAATAAGCTCGCCACGCTGGCGGGTATGGTGAGTGGCGGAGTCTTGGGAAACCAGAAGGAAAAAAGGCAAAAAGGCACTGGCACCGGCCATGTGCCAGATAGCGGTACGTCTCGATAACGGCGGTTATGAGCCGATAGAACAGGAATGCGCGGGAGACTTGCGGGGCGGAGATCGTGCTCGCATTCAAAAAGGACGTGTGGCCCGGTATTGATTGCCTTGGCTCCCATACCGGATCGCCAAACCGCCGCAATGCGCCAATAGGGTCTTGCACCGGCAAGGGGCCATATCAGAGGGGCCGTTTCCACCGCATCGAATACGCCATTTTCATCTTCGTATCCTTCACTGGGGAATGGTCATGCAAGACACCACCAAACATCTTCTCGCCGCGCTGTTGATGGACTCAGGCTGCGCCGCATCGTTCGCTGCGGACAAGGGGCAAAAACACAGCGGAACCGGATCATGCCCGCTGGTATGTCGAGGATGCGACGCCGCTGGCACGCTATCAGACATCAAGGAAAGAAGCCGTTGTCGCCTACAAGGAAGCGCTTGCCGCATGTCGCACCATGCCGTGCACTGAGAATGCGGCATGCACGAAAGACGCGAATGTCAACTACCGGTCGGATATGGCGGATGCCGTCAAGGCACGAGGGCGTTAACGCTGCCGGCAGCGCCGTAGAAAAAGCCGGAAGCAGCACGGAAGTTCTCGGCTGGTTCCGGCTTTGCAGTTAGCAAACAAGCGTCACAGGGCGCTTTCCGGCCGGCGCCCGCTACGTCGAGCACCGGCCAGGCCATTGTTCAGGATGTTGTGGTTACACCGTCTGCACAAGACGATGTGATTGCTGCCCGAGCGACTCCCGTCCGTGTCATTCCCCAAGCAGTTCCGCGATCGGCTGCATGCCTTCGATGCGCTCCGCGATCACTTTCACAATGACGATGATCGGGATTCCCAGAAGCATGCCGGCCATCCCCCACAGCCATCCCCAGAACAGCAAAACGACAAACACGGCGGCCGCATTCATTTTCGCGATTCGCCCTGTCATCCATGTCGTCACAAACGTGCCAACCAGTGTGGCGATTCCCAGCGTCGACGCCAGGACGAACAGCATCATCGAAAACGAGTCGAACTGCATGAAGGCGGTGAGGCCGGTGGCTATTGCGATGAGAAATGGCCCAAAGTAGGGAATGATATGCAGCAGTCCGGCAGCCACTGCCCAGGCGCCGGCATTTTCCAGGCCGATCCAGCGTAGTGCCACCCACATCAAAACTGCAAGCATCGTGTTCGTCACCAGCAGCATGAACATGTAGCGTTGGACCGAACTATTGACGTCCACCAGGATGTTGATAGCGATTTTTTTATTCGATAGCGAGGGCCCGGTCAGTTTCATCAGCATGCGCTTGAATGTGTCACCGGACAGCAGCAGGAAAAAGACCAGAAATATCACGACGGTGGTTTGTCCGATAAAACCGGCTGCGCTGACGGAGCCGGTCCATAGCCATTCATTCAATTTGAATAGCGGGGAAGAGGCCGGCACCACAGCGGATGACCGCTTCATCGCAGACAGCGCGCCGGCTGCCTGGCCTGCGGCTGCTTCGATCTCCGTAGCGGCCGCCTGCATCTTTTGCATCGTGCTGGCTTGCCCGTTTTGCGTACCCTTGATCGCACGCGACAATTGGTGAGCGGCGGCAGGAAGACGCTCGGCGATCGATTTGAACTCGTCGCGCAGCGAATATCCGGCCTGCCCGATGCAAGTCACCAATGCAAGCATTACCGCGCAAGTGCCTAACAGGCGCGGTATGCGAATGCGCTCCATCCAGGCCACCAATGGATTGAGCGTATAGGCAATCAATATGCCAAAGGTCAACGGTATCAGGAATTTCTGCGCCCATTGCAGGGCGAATACGACCGCCACCACCGCAAGAATGGTCAGGCAAAGCCCGCGCGCATTGACCGTTACTTTCGATGGTGCAAGTGGCGTGGTTGCCGGCTCCATGTCCGTCACCGCATTGGTAACCGGCACCTCGGCGACGTGCTGCATCATTTAAGGCTAAGCTGAACAAGCCACTGTTTTTTTGGATTGACGTCGATTTGATCG
>NZ_DAIUCO010000395.1:0-2494 GCF_036846085.1 Noviherbaspirillum sp.
GTGCAAGGCCGGTCTGTACCTCGTCGCAGATCAGCAGCACGTTATGGCGCGTGCAGATTTCGCGGCAGGCGGCGAGATAGCCGGCCGGCGGCACGATGATCCCGCCCTCGCCCTGTATCGGCTCGACCAGGAAAGCGGCAGTGCGCGGCGTGATCGCGGCTTCCAGGGCTGCCGTATCGCCGAAGGGCACCGACACGAAGCCCGGCGCGAACGGCCCGAAGCCATCCCGGTATTGCGGCTCGGACGAAAAGCCGACGATCGTCGTCGTGCGGCCGGCGAAGTTGCCGTTGCAGACAATGATTTCCGCACGTCCGTCGGCAATGCCCTTCACCTTGTGGCCCCACTTGCGTGCGGCCTTGAGCGCCGTCTCGACCGCCTCCGCGCCGGTATTCATCGGCAACGCTTTCGGCTGGCCGGTCATTTCGCACAAGAGCTGCAGAAAGGGGCCGAGCCGGTCGGTGTGGAAGGCCCGCGACGTCACCGCAAGCTGCCGCGCCTGCGCGACCATCGCTTCCACCAGGATCGGATGGCCGTGGCCGAAACTTACCGCCGAATAGGCAGACATCATGTCGAGATACCGCTTCCCGTTCACGTCCCATAGCCAGACGCCCTGCCCGCGCGTCAGCACCACCGGCAAGGGCTTGTAATTGCTTGCGCTATACCGGTTTTCCGCTTCTATCCATGCATTCATGACCATCCCCTTTCATGTTGCGTCATGACTTCATGATAGGGACGACGGCAAAAAATTTCCTTGCGAAATTGCGCCAAAAATCCGCGCCTCATGCAAGAATCTTTCATGAAACTGAAATAGCGAGCAAAATACTATGGATAATCTCGATAGATACGACCGTATCATTCTCCAAACGTTGCAGGAAAACGGCCGGGCATCGAATGTCGAACTGTCGGATAAGGCGAGCCTGTCCGCGCCGCAATGTTTCAGGCGGGTCCGCAGGCTGGAAGCGGAAGGCATCATTCGCGGCTATGCGGCCAGGGTGGACCCCGCCACGATCGGGCTTGGGGTCATGGCTTTCGTCAATATCAGCATCGACCGCGAACAGTCGAAACAGGTGCGCACCCTGGAAAAGGCAATCCGGCAGTTCCCGGAGATTCTGGAGTGCTACACGATTTCCGGGGATTTTGATTATTTGCTGAAGGTGGTGTCGACGGACCTGAAATCATTGTCGTCATTCCTCACCGACCGGTTGATGCAGGTACATGGCGTATCGGGCGTGCGGTCGATGGTGTGCCTGGAGGAGATCAAACCGTCCAGCCCGCTGCCGCTGGAGCATGCCAAATGAGGATGGTTTAAAAGGCGATCGTAAGGCGCTCAGCCGAAACGGCGTCCCTCCAGCGGAAAACCCTTCAGGAATTCAGCCGCAGGCAGGCGCTTGCCGCCCGGCTTCTGCAATTCGCTCACACGCAACGCCCCGGCCCCGCAGGCGACGACAACGCCTGCCGCGCCGCCCGCGGAAAGCACCTGTCCCGGAACGGTCCCGGCTGCGCCTTCCACCGCCTCGGCCCGCCAAATCTTGATGGCCGCTCCTTCGCAGGACGCAAAAGCGCCGGGGAACGGATTGAACGCACGAACCTTGCGCGCCAACACTTCCGCGGAAAGCGAAAAATCCAGGGCCGCTTCCTCCTTGCTGATCTTCGCCGCGTATGTCACGCCCTCTTCCGGCTGGGGCGTGGCCGGCAGATTGTCTTGTTCGAGCTTGCGCAAGGCATCGACGATCATGCGGCCGCCAAGACCGGCGAGCTTGTCGTGCAAGGTACCGGTGGTCTCCTCCGCGCCGATCGGTACCGACTCCATCGACAACATCGGACCGGTATCGAGCCCTTCCTCCATCTGCATGATGGTCACGCCGGTGTGGGCATCGCCCGCTTCGATCGCCCGGTGAATCGGTGCGGCGCCGCGCCAGCGCGGCAGAAGCGACGCATGGATATTGACGCAGCCGAGGCGCGGAATATCGAGCACGGAACGCGGGAGAATCAACCCGTAGGCGGCCACTACCATGGCATCGTGCGGCGTGGCGCGCAACAGGTCATGGGCCTCTTGCGCGATGTCCGGATATTTTCCGTTCAGGCGCAGCGATACCGGTTGCGAAACCGGGATATCGTGGGCGATTGCGAATTGCTTGACGGGCGATGCCTGTAACTGCATGCCGCGGCCGGCAGGACGGTCCGGCTGGGTAAGTACAAGCGGAATGTCAAAGCCCGCATCATGCAGGGCTGCAAGCGCCACGGCGGCGAATTCTGGGGTGCCGGCAAAGATGATTTTCATGGAGGCGCATTGTACAGCCCGGCATCGGGATCAGCCCCCGATGCCGGGTAGCGCGACAAACGGTCAGCGGACTGCCACGGTTCGCTTTTTCTCTTTCTGCAGCTCCCGCTCTTCCTTCAGCAACCTGGTCTTGATGCGGTTGCGCTTCAGCGGGGACAGATACTCAACGAAGACCTTGCCCTTCAGGTGATCCATTTCATGCTGTATACAGAC
>NZ_DAIUCO010000396.1:0-2416 GCF_036846085.1 Noviherbaspirillum sp.
AATGCCAAGCCCCCTCAGAACGCCGCAATCCCCGTCTGCTCCCGCCCCAATATCAACGCATGAATGTCATGCGTGCCCTCATACGTGTTCACCACTTCCAGGTTCACCATGTGCCGGATCACCCCAAACTCGTCCGAGATCCCGTTCCCGCCCAGCATGTCCCGCGCCATGCGCGCCACATCCAGCGCCTTGCCGCACGAGTTGCGCTTCATCATCGACGTGATCGCAACAGCCGCCGTCCCCTCATCCTTCATCCGACCCAGCCGCAAACATCCCTGCAGGCCCATCGTGATCTCCGTCTGCATGTCCGCCAGCTTCTTCTGGATCAGCTGGTTGGCCGCCAAGGGCTTGCCGAACTGCTTGCGGTCCAGCACGTACTGGCGCGCCGTGTGCCAGCATGCTTCGGCCGCACCCAGCGCACCCCAGGCAATGCCGTAGCGCGCCGAGTTCAGGCAGGTGAACGGGCCCTTGAGGCCGCGCACTTCCGGAAACGCGTTTTCTTCCGGGCAGAACACCCCATCCATGACAATCTCGCCGGTGATCGACGCGCGCAAACCGAACTTGCCGTGGATGGCCGGGGCGGTGAGTCCCTTCCAGTCTTTTTCCAGCACGAAGCCGCGGATCGCCCCTTCGTCGTCTTTCGCCCACACCACGAACACGTCGGCAATCGGCGAGTTGGAGATCCACATCTTGCTGCCGGTGAGGCTGTAGCCGCCGTCGACCTTCTTGGCGCGGGTGATCATCGAGCCGGGGTCGGAGCCGTGGTTCGGTTCGGTCAGGCCGAAGCAGCCGATCCATTCGCCGGTGGCCAGTTTCGGCAGGTATTTCTCTTTCGTCTGCTCGTTACCGAATTCATAGATCGGCACCATCACAAGCGACGACTGCACGCTCATCATCGAGCGGTAGCCGGAGTCGACGCGCTCGACTTCGCGGGCAATCAGGCCGTAGCTGACGTAGTTCAGGCCGGGGCCGCCGTACTGGTCGGGGATGGTGGGGCCGAGCAGGCCGAGCTCGCCCATTTCGCGGAAGATGGCCGGGTCGGTGGTTTCGTGGCGGAACGCTTCCAGCACGCGCGGCTGCAGCTTGTCCTGGCAGTAGGAAGCGGCAGCGTCACGCACCGCGCGCTCGTCGGCAGTCAGCTGCTGGTCCAGCAGCAGCGGGTCGTCCCAGTGGAATTGCACTTTCGATGATGCCATGTCGTTCTCCGTGAAATGAATTGTTAGTGTGCGGTGCGCAATCTGGCGACGGTATGCTCGATGCCTTTCCACGCCGGCTTGTCGGGCGCATAGCGCTGCCGCATGTAGCCGGCGATCCGGGCGACCTGTTCGTCGCTCAGGCTGTGTTTGAATGCCGGCATGTAACCGCCATCGCTGCTTGCCGTTTCGGCCACGCCGTGGAGGATGACTTGCACCAGGTTGTCGGGCGTGGCGCTGTGCAGGTTGCTGTTCAAGGCGAGCGGCTTGTTCAGTCCGAGCAATGCCGGTCCGTTGCCGTCGTGATGGCAGCTTCCGCAGGCGGTCGAGAAAAGGCGGCTATCCGCATTGACGACGCGGTCGGCGCGGGTCCTGGCGGCAGCGACGAGTTCGCCGGCAACGGCCTGTGCATCGTCTGCCGCGACCGCGCCGTTGAACGACGCGAGGTAGTGCGCCATCGCCCGCACATCCTGTTCCGGCAGGGTCGCCAGTTCCTGCACCACCGGCATCATCGGCCCGGCGGCGACGCCATGCTGCTCGGTATGGCCGTAGCGCAAATACCGGAACAACTCCTGTTCGGTCCAAGGCACCGGCGCGTGGGTGATCGAGGTCAGGGGCGGCGCTTCCCAGCCGTCGATCATCGCGCCGCCGAGATAGTGCCTGCCGATTTTTTCCGCACCGAGCGCATTGCGCGGCGTGTGGCAGGCGGTGCAATGCCCCAGGCCATTGACGAGGTAGGCGCCGCGGTTCCATTGCGCGGAGCGCGCCGGGTCCGCGAGATCGGGACCGGGCTTGAGGTAAAGCGCATTCCACAACCCCAGCATCGGCCGCACGCTGAACGGAAACGCAAGCTTCGTTTCAGGCACCTCCGCACGTACCGGCTGCTGGCTCATCAGGTAAGCGTAGATCGCCATCAGGTCATCGTCCGTGACCTTGGTGAACGAGGTGTAGGGAAACGCCGGATACAGGTGACGGCCGTCGCGGGAGATACCTTCGCGCATCGCGCGCTGGAAGGCGGTGAACGACCATTTGCCGATGCCGGTGTCCGGATCGGGCGTGAGGTTGGTGGTGTAGATCTTGCCGAACGGCGTGTCGAGCGCACGGCCGCCGGCATTGCGGGCGCCGTTGGGCGCGGTATGGCAGACCGCGCAGTCGCCGGCAGCGGCGAGGCGGCGGCCGCGTTCGATGGTTTCCGCCGTGTAGATCGACCCGTCGATCTACAC
>NZ_DAIUCO010000397.1:0-2236 GCF_036846085.1 Noviherbaspirillum sp.
CCCCCACCCTAACCCTCCCCCTTGCAGAGGGAGGGAACCTTACAGAGGCAGTGCAGGCAATTCAATCGATGGCAACCATCGGGCAAAAATTTGCCGCGGGCCTTCCCGTATCGCCATGATGTTCAATTGCATTTGAGTCGAAATCCAAACATCCCGGAAACAGGAACCTCAGCGCTCCTTCGGCACGTCGATCCTCGTCGTTCCGCCGGTCACCGAGAGCGGATCGCTGGCCGGAAAGGTCAGTTCGACGGCATCGTCCAGCTGCTCCTGTTCCTTTTCCTCCGGGTCGGATGAATCGACCTTGCGCTTGACGACATCGCGCGATGCCGCGTCCTGGGGCGCCACATCCTTGGGCGTCACCGAAGCGGAATTCTCGCCATGCGACGACCGTTCTTTCGGTTCTTTCTTTTCATCCTCGTTAGAACTTTTCTTCAGATTGGACATACCATTTCTCCATTTCAAATAAGCCGGGGGAACGGCGTTTCCGCCGCCCTCTGTAATGCGATAGCCGAATGACACGAAAGTTCGCGGTTTATGAACATCATGCAATCGGCGTCATGCCCTGCCGATGCCTGTGCGCAACTCCCTGCCGGTGTCGCCTTACGGATACCGTATCGTCCGGCTGCACCCTTCCAGCGTCACCGCCAGCGGGCCGTCGGTATCGACCACCAGTTCCGCATCGCACCCGAGCCTGGCCCGTTGCACATTGACATTCACCGTGCCGACATTGCGCGCGACGATGTCCAGCCGGTTTGCTCTCGGCGCCGCTGACGGCAGTCCCCATGTGCGGAACTGGCTGACATAAGCCTGTACGCCCAGGTTGCCGGTGATGACGCCCGCGCCGGTCTGGGTAGCGGACACCGGCGCGTCGCCCTGGCCGAACGCATGGGATTTCGCATCGATGCTGCCACGCGCCGATGCGTTCGCATCGCGCACGGCGATGCCGGACAGCCAGTACGCATGGTTGCCCACCAGTCCCCGCGCCGGCACGTCCATCGCCGGATTGGCGACATACGTCACCCGCGCCGGATTGCGGTCGACCAGCGCATCGCCGAGGAAGTCGGCGCTGTCCTGGTACTGGTCGTGCAGCGCCAGCGTCAGGTGTTCGCCGGTGGTGAAGGTGTCGAAACGGTAGCGGTAGCCGAGGTCATCGAGCCGTTGCGCCTGCGTGCGGGTGCCGGTGTAGGGCACCAGTTCGTCGGCGGCCTGCACCCACATCATGATCGGGATGTTGCGCAGCCCGGGCAGCAGGTGGTAGGTGTTGGTCGCATCACCGCCGGTCGGCTCCAGCGGCGGCGCCCAGATGCCGAGCGCCGGCGGACCGACCACGGCGTGCGCCCTGGCGAACAGGTCCGGATATCGGGTGCCGAACTTGTAGGTGGCATGGCCGCCCATGGAATAACCGCTGATCGATGTCATCGCCGGATTGAGCGGATAGTGGCGCGCGATGTCCGCCCACATTTCGAACGTGTCAGCCGCCGCATCATCCACATACCAGCCGTCCGGTCCGCGCCCGAGGGCGGTGGCGATGATATGGCCGCGGCCACGCTCGCCGAGCTGCGACTGATTGCGCGACGCGGTGTACTGGTTGTGATTGCCGCCGAGCGAATGCAGCAGCAATGTCAGGCCATAGCCATCTGCAGGCACCGGCTTGACCGGGACATAGACGGTGTAGGGCTGCAGTTGGCCGCGGTATTCGCCCTTGCAGGTGGGGGCGCTGCCGCAGCGCACCGAGAAATCGACGCCCTGCTTCGTTTCCACCGCGCTCGCGAAGATGCGGTTGATCGGACCGGTTTGCGGCACGCCCTGCGGCTGCCCCGGCATGTCGTCATTGACATTGCTCGCCAGCCTGGCGAAATCCACCCGTGCGAAGAAGCTGCTGATGTCGCCCGCCGCCAGTGCTTTCGATTGGGCGTTTTCGCGCCAGTAGGATGTACCGGACAAGGTCTGGCCGGGTCCGAGCATCGGCTCATTGAAACGGAAGGCGACGTTGAAGAATGCGGGCGGCGCGGTCAGCGTGCCTGAGCCGCCGGGCGTGGTGACCGACGCGCTCAGGCTCGGCAGCAGGTAGCGGTTGTTGGCGGTATCCCACAGGCCGGCACCGGCGGCGACGCGAACCACGTTGCGTCCCGGATTCCAGGCCGCGGTGGGCACCCGCACTTCGAATTGACGCCGTGCCAGGTCGACCGTCACGGTCGGCGCCGGGGTCACCACGCTGCCATCCGCTGCATTGGTA
>NZ_DAIUCO010000398.1:0-2200 GCF_036846085.1 Noviherbaspirillum sp.
ATTGAAGATGCCGGAAAGCTTTGGGCTGGTCAGGGTGTCGTGGACCTTGCCGGAGTTGGCCGGATTGTTGCTGGTCACGTCGAAGTCATAGCGATCTCCGCGCACGCCCGCTACGGTGCGAAACCACGGCGTCCAGCGTGTGGTGTTGGATGCGAAGATTGCCGCCGCGGTTTCCGTTAATTCGTCCTCCCGTGTAGTGGTTAGCCGGCTGCGGCCTGCCGACTTGTAGAGGCCAACCGGATCGAGATCATCGCGCCGCAACTGGACACCTGCGGTGGTTTCGGAGTCGAAGCCGGCCAACTTGTGCACCCATGTCC
Source organism: Noviherbaspirillum sp. (assembly GCF_036846085.1). NCBI lineage: Bacteria > Pseudomonadati > Pseudomonadota > Betaproteobacteria > Burkholderiales > Oxalobacteraceae > Noviherbaspirillum > Noviherbaspirillum sp. The sequence continues at coordinate 318 of NZ_DAIUCO010000398.1, forward strand.
GGTCGGCACTGAGCCCGGTAACCGTCCTGCGTTCCGCCTGCTCGAACTGGTCGCCGTTGACCGGGTCGTCGAGGAAATAGGTGAAGTTGCTGAACAGATCCAGGCGGGATCGGATGACGTAGGCATTGACGCGCATTCCCCCATCGGCGAAGCGGCGCGTCCAGTCCGTTGACAGGCTGTAGCGGGAGGTCTGCCCGCCGTCGGTCGGGTCGACAAAGCCGAAGCGCCCGATTGCGCCGGATTCGACCGCCCGTCTCGGGATCTGGTCGGTCGAATCCCAATTCGATCGCAGCGCCATCCCGGTCACGCGAAAATCGTCCTGGCCCGCTTTCCAGCTATAGGAGAGCACGCCGTTGAAACGGCGGTAATTCTCCGGCAATTCCCACGGCCCATCCTGGCCAGCCGCTTCCACCGCGTACAGCAGGTTGCCCGGCCCGGCTGCAGAGGAGTTGGCAATCACGGCACGACGGTATTGGCGCTGGCCGACTTCGATGCTGGCGATGCCACGGGGCAGTGTGTGCGCATAGTCGAAGGCAGCGGCGCCGGCAGCGGAAAAATCGCCTTCCTCTGCGTAATACGTACCCTTCTTGTAGGTGATCGATTGGACCAGTTCGGGAATTAGAAAATTCAGGTCCGAGTAACCCTGGCCATGCGCATGGCTGGGCATGTTGACCGGCATGCCGAGGACAGTGGTGCGAAAGTCGGTGCCATGGTCGAGATTGAAGCCGCGCACATAGTATTGGTTTGCCTTGCCGTCGCCGGAATGCTGGGTGACGATCACGCCCGGCACGTTTTCCAGCATCTCGGCGGTTCGCGCCAGTGGCCGGTTCTCGAGTTGCTTGGCTGTAACAGTTCCTTGGTTGGCTGAATCGGCAACGCCCATCGGATTGAGCCTGTCCGCTTCAACCACGACCGCATCGAGAGTGCGTTCAGGTGCCTGGATGCCGCCTGCCAAGGCGAACGTGGGCAGAAAATGAAGGCAAAGGACGGGAAGAATATTTTTATTTTTCATGATCGGGTCAATGAGGAAAAGACATGGCGAGTCTACCGGCGGTGTTGCATCGATGCGTAAAAAACTGGCATGCATCTGACAAAAAGCCGGCGGCTGGATGGTAATCCGGCCGCCGGCTTCATTTTGCTGCTTTGCCGCTCGTCAGCTTAACGGCGACGGCTCGGTGTCTTCCGGCGTCGTCGGGGTCGCTGAATCAACTGCGACCGGTTCGGTGTTGTCGGGCGACGAACCGATCAATGCCATGACGCGGCTGAAGAATGCGTCGACCGTTGACATGGGTGGCGAATTGCCTCCACCTGGATTCGCCGATGCGCTGTCGCCGTCACTGCCGCCGCAGGCGGCAAGCACAGCAGACATGCCGGCAATCAACAGATACTTTTTCATGATGTTCTCCTGGTCTGGATTCGCGGGGTTACGGACTTACTGTCCGGACGATTGCACGGCACCGCTTTGTGGTGAGCCCGGAATCGGCGATTTCAGATACGGGAAGGTGTTATTGACGAAGGTAGCATCCAGATAAGCGCCGTCTGTGAAGTCGAGCGCGCCTGCCGGAGCGTCCGCGGGTGCGCAGCCAAGGTTGAGCGTGCACAGGCGTCCCATCACCACGCGCAATGCAATGTCGACGACGTCGTCGCCGGGACGGCGGCCGTTCGGGAAGCCTGCATTGTCGCCGCCGATCACCCCTAGGCGGTTCTGGCTGGCAGTCACCGGAATATTGGTGTTGAGGCGTAGCATCTCGGATGCAACCACATTCGCCGGCCGGTTCAAGCTCGGTACGCCGGTCAGGAAAGCGGTAACGAGATCATTGCGCGGGAAGTTCGTCGGCGCCTTTGCGCCGGCGCTGCCGTAGAGGATTTCCACCAGGGCGGGC
>NZ_DAIUCO010000399.1:0-2143 GCF_036846085.1 Noviherbaspirillum sp.
TCAGTGCCGGCGGCAGCCGGGTCGCCTTTGACGTCACCACCAGCAGCGTTCGCAATCCGTTCCGCATGCCCGAATTACAGGCCTTCAAATGTCCAACTCAGCTCTAGCCAGCGGCCCGGTCGGCTGGTTCGGAAAATTGCCTGCCTTAGGCGACTTCGTGCAACGCAATCTGCCGGATCACTTCGTGCCAGCGTGGGATACATGGCTGCAGGCCGGCATGGCGGCCGCATCCCGGCAACAGGGCGAGGAATGGAAAGATGCCTTCCTCTGTTTTCCAGTCTGGTACTTTCTGCGCCGCGTTCCCGGCGATGCCTCTCCGGAAAGCGCTTCGAGCGTCTGGACCGGTATGTTTCTGCCCAGCGCTGACCGTGTCGGGCGGCTGTATCCGCTCACGGTGGCCTTTCCGGTTCCGGCCGACATGTTCCTGCAGCTGGATTTCGTTTTGCTGGAAGCCAGGCTTGAAGAAATCGAGACGCTCGTGCTGAATGTACTTGCCTCCGACGACCTCGCGGGCTTCGAGAGGGCATTGGCCGCCCTGGCGCCGATGCATGTCGATCCTGCCGTAAAAGCATTGCATACCGTGGCGCCAGCGGCGCTGATGAAGCGGCTGGGTGCGCAGGCGCTGCTCGACGAACTGCATGGCAGCACACTGTTCTGGGCACCGGACGCCGGCCCGCTGGAGCCGCTGCTACTTGCAGCCGAACCGCTTCAGGCGGACACGTTCTGCAAGCTGGTGACTCCCCTAACCACTTCCTTATTGGCCCACTGACATGGACTTCGACAACGACAGAACCGTAGCGCGCACCAGCCGCAAGCCATCGGGCATGCACACCGGCATGGGCGGAAACGTCGGCATGAATACGTTGCCGATCGGGACCCGGCTGGGTGAGTTCGAGATCATCAACCTGATTGGCGAAGGTGGTTTCGGCATCGTCTATCTTGCCTACGATCATTCGCTCGACCGCAATGTCGCCATCAAGGAATACATGCCGTCGGGACTCGCATCACGGACCCGGGCCATGCACGTAACGGTGCGGTCCCGCCACTACGAAGACACGTTCGTCAGCGGCCTGAAGAGTTTCATCAACGAAGCGCGGCTGCTTGCGCGGTTCGACTCCCCGTCGCTGGTCAAGGTGTACCGCTTCTGGGAAGAAAACGGCACCGCCTACATGGTGATGCCCTACTACGTCGGCATGACACTGAAGCAGGCGCTCAAGGAACGGCATGTCGAGCCGGATGAAGAATGGGTACGGGCGCTGCTGGCCAACCTGTTCGATGCGCTTGAAACCATTCATCGGGAACAGTGCTATCACCGCGATGTCGCGCCGGACAATATCCTTCTGCTCAACGACGGCAGGCCGGTGCTGCTTGACTTCGGTGCGGCACGCCGGGTCATCGGCGACCTCACGCAAGGGCCGACCGTGATCCTCAAACCCGGTTTTGCGCCGATTGAACAATATGCCGACATTCCCGGCCTGCGACAGGGTGCATGGACCGACATCTATGCATTGGCTGCTGTCGTGTATTACCTCATGACAGGAAAAGCGCCCTCGCCCGCCGTATCGCGGGTGATGCATGACGACTTGCTGCCGGCGCGCCAGGCCGGCAGGGGGCGATACAGTGACGGCTTTCTCGAGGTGATCGATCATGCGCTCGCCGTCAGGCCCGAGCACAGGATTCAATCGATTGATGAAATGCGCCGCGCCCTCAATCTGGAGGGCGTCGGTCCGCATACGCTGCCGGCCGCACGGGGCGCGGCCGATCCGGCGGTGATCGCAGCGGTCGGGGCTGGCCCGGGCACCGGCGCCAGGGCCGCGAACCGCGATGAAGGAATGCGTACCCGGCCAAACGGAGGACGCGGCAACCCGCCCGAGGCGGATGACGACTGGATGAAAACCATGGTCGCCGACAAGCGCACCAGCCCGCCGCAATCGAAACGGAGCAAGTCCAGACTGCTCCTGCCCGTGCTGGTGTTGTGTGCGGGCGCGGGTGTCGCCACCATCGGCTACCACTTGGTTAACCCGCCGGCCGGACCGACGCCGATGGCATCAACCGGACCGGCTGAATCAACGCCGGTAGCGCCGGATTCCGGCATTCCGGACCTGGTCGCCAACTCTCCCGGCCGGGCCGGCACATCCAGCAC
>NZ_DAIUCO010000400.1:0-2073 GCF_036846085.1 Noviherbaspirillum sp.
CGCGCTCCCCATCCCAGCCCCAGTCCCCGAACATCAGGATATTCGGCCGACCCAATCCGCCGCATCCGGCGCATCGCGGCAAATCCGACAGCAGCCGGCAACGCGCCTCATCGACTTCGGGAACGAATCCTTCCGCGGACCAGGCGGCGTGACCGCAGCCGGAAAAACACTGCAGGTGATGGATCGATCCATGGCATTCCGCTACCCGGTCTTCCGCGAAGCCTGCCTTCTGAAAATGGCCATCGACATTGCTGGTAAAGACGAAGCCACCATTGGGCATCCGGCGGGCCATGGCAAGCAGCATTCCGAACCCGGCATGCGGCGCCGTCGCACGGTACAGGCTCAGCCGATGGCCGTAGAATCCCCATGCAACCTCCGGCATCGATTCAAAGGCTTTCGGGTTAGCCACTTCGTAGAAGCGCATTCCCAGGCTACCCAGGGCCGGATACGCCTTCCAGAACCCGTGATCACCACGAAAATCCGGCAGGCCTGAATCTATACCCATTCCGGCGCCGGCAGTGATCAGCAAGCCGTCGGCCTGTGATATCAAATCTGCCGCCGCAAAGCAGGCGTCATCAACGGAAGACAAATTTCTCATATGTGTTCGCAGCTTGGATGAAGTTGGTATTGCACCGCAAGAGAGGCAAGGCCGCATCCATCTCTCGTCATAGCAGAGAGATGCACGGCCGGTGATGCGAAACGCCGGACGCTCCGGGGCGCTCCGATTTGCGATGACACTCCCGACGTCGAAAAAAATCCCGCGCACCGTTTCCGGCGGCGGGAAAAGGATACTCCCTAGGAGAGAGTAGCGGAGACAACCGAATCGGCCCAGGTTTTGTTTCAGCACCGATTTCCGGCGCATATCCCAGCATCCTGCAGCATCCTGGTAACTGCGTATTGCATTTTTTTACCCGACAGCCAATGCACTACTTCTTGAAGGTCATCGTGTGCCATGCGTCGAACTGCTCGAAGCTGGTGAAGTACAGCAGCGCGTCATTCATGTCGCCTCGCCGCCTCGGTGTTTCCGTGCGCCGCTTGTGCGATGTATCAACGCCCGACTCAACTACCGCGCGCGCAAGATCGACCCCAAGTTCCCTTCGCATCCTGTCGTTCCGGGTGCTCATGACGGCATGCCCCCCTACCATTGGAAACAAACATACTTCAACCGGATTGCTTGCTGTCGACGCCGGCACTGCGGATTTATCAGCGTTCGCATGGCGCGACATATCCGCCTCCGCATCACGAAATCCGCCACGGGCCGGTTGTTGCTTTCAATCGATCGTCGAAGGCAATCCTTCGGATTTAATGATATGTGGCAGCCCGGCAATATTGGTTCCATCCGGAATGTCTTCGGTCGTTGCTGCCTTACCCGCTACCGGCGGAGGTTTCATTCCGTCTGATGTTGAACAATTGCTGCACGGTGCAATCGAAACGCCTTATCGCACTTGTCGAATAAAATGTGAGGGTAAGTCTGCTGGTCTTTTCCGTGGCGCTGATCGCACACCTGGTGCCAGCGCCTTTGTTCATTTTTAGAAAGCACATTAACTTGGTCACAACACGAAGCAAACGCTGGAGCGGCAACATAGAGGCGCTTCCCGCCGACTATTTAAAAAGCGTGATGGAAAAGATGATCGATTATGGCGATCGGGTGCAATTTTCCCTGCTTAGTCCGGGAGCCCAACCCAGCTATCAGGTCATGAATACCCTCGGCAAAACGATGGCATTCGATAAGAATCATCATTTGCTGCAGCCGCAGGAGGCGGAATTCGTCGGCACCAATGCCACGCAGGTCCTCACCCTGGATCAGATAAAGTCGTTGATTGCTGGCGTGGGCAGCAAATCCGGCACGGGTACGCGCACGGCCCGCGTAGTCCGCGCCGGAAGCGGCGGCGGCAAAACTGCCACGGTACGCTTGCACGATCAGTTCGCCAGCCAACGATACGAGTACTACAAGAATCACCGGCAGTCGCTGCCGCCAACGATTTCGGAGCATTCCGACGAGATCACGGAATTGATGAAGAACGGCAAATCCGTAGAGGATGCGTTTGATGAAGTGGTGAAGAAGTACTTTTA
>NZ_DAIUCO010000401.1:0-2061 GCF_036846085.1 Noviherbaspirillum sp.
CGGCGGCACCGCGCAATCTGCTGTCTGCCGGAATCTCTGCTGCGTGCACGCGCGCTCCTTGCGTAATCACCGGCGGAGCCGGGCCTGGTTGAATGTCAGCGACGGGGTAGGGACCTGACGCGGCAGTGTATTGGCTGCGTAGGGTTTTGTCCATATTGCAATAATGCTTCGGGAAGGTTGTGTGGCACGGAGAAGGAATCGCGCCATGTACCACAATCGTGGGATGGCCGAAACCAGCGATGCGGATGTACCATCTTGCGCAGCGGACAACCACGCGGAAAGCATGATGTTCATCTTTCGGCGGACACCGGTTCGATGAGCCGGTCCGCCCAACAGCCACCATAACCCAGCATTTCTACAGCGTATGCCAAAAGTGTATTTGATCGAGGGCCCCGTCGGCGCAGGAAAGTCGACGTATGCGTCTGCCCTGGCGCAGCGGACCCAGGGTATTCACATCGCCCTGGATGATTGGTTCGTCGCCTTGTTCAGTCCTGATCGCCCCGCCGATCACTTCGTGCCCTCCTGGTACATCGAGCGCAAGGCGCGTCTGCTTGACTTGATCTGGAACCACAGCCGGAGAATATTGGCCTCCGGTGCCGATGCGATACTGGAGCTGGGATTGATCCAGCGCCAGGCCAGGAGCGAATTCTGCAGCCGGGTAGTGGAAGAGGGTTTTGATCTTCAGTTGCACATACTCGATGCGCCGCTCGACGTGCGCCGCGAGCGGGTGCGCCGCCGGAACACGGAGAAAGGCGCAACATTTGCCATGGTTGTGCCGGACCATGTGTTCGAGATGGCGAGCACGCTATGGGAGGCTCCGGATGATGCCGAGTGCAGCGACTATCCGGTCGAGTTTGTCGAAATCGCTGCACTGCGCGGCCAAGGATGACCTGGTATTCGGCACGGATGCCGGTGTCAAACCTTTTCAAAGATAAACCAGAATGACATTGCGTTTGCGGCCCGCGCACGAACATGATGCGGAAAACCTGGTGCTGTTGCGGATCGCGGCCATGCGGGAGAGTCTTGAGCGTATTGGGCGATTTGATGCGCAGCGGGCAAGGGATCGCTTCCTCTCGGCGTTTGTTCCTCACTGCACGCAACATATCGAAAGCGGCGGCAAGCCGGTCGGGTTCGTTGTCGTGAAGCCCATGGCGGACGGCCTGTTCCTTGAACATCTGTATATCCACCCGGATTGCCAGCGCCAGGGAATCGGACGATGGGTATTGCAGCAGGTGTTTCATGAAGCGGATGTGTTGGGGCAGACGATCAAGGTGGGGGCATTGAAAGGGAGTGAAGCGAACCGATTCTATGTCCGTCACGGATTCAGGCTCGTCGAGCAAACGGAATGGGACAATTATTATCTTCGCGAAGCGCGACCGCTTGGGGGAACCACGTAAATTCGACCCGTCCGGGTGGTGATTATTCATCTTCTGTTTGAACGGAACGACGCCGCGAATCATTAAACTGGTGCTTTGCTTTTTGCGCTGCATTGGCGCTCGCAGGCACAGCCATCCTGCAGACGCATGTCAGTGCGACATCCTTGGGGCGGCTGCGCTGCCAAATGAACCGGTTCGCGGCGCTCAGCGATGCAGGCTGTCGACCAGTTCCTGGATCTCGTTGAACTTCAGGGGCTTGATGAATATGCGGTCGAATCCGGCCTGCATCGCCTTCTCGCGGTCTTCGGCGGTGCACAGGCCGGTCACGGCGACCAGCGGAACGAAAGGCGACAGCGACATCGAGCGGAATTCGCGGGCAAAACCGAAGCCATCCATTTCTCCCGGCAGGCGCAAATCGCAAAAGATCAGGTCGGGCCGCTTTTTGTGGACCATGTCGAGCCCGCTGCGCGCGGACAGCGCAACATCGGATGTGCAACCGAGGACTTCGAGCAGATCGGAGAACAGCTGGGCGAGATGATGATTGTCTTCGACGATCAACACCCGCGCCGGCGGATTCGGGGCATTGTAACCTGCTGCTTGCGTGTCGGATTGTAGTCTTGGCATCCCGGATGAATGAGCCCGTATTCGCGTTTCCTGATGAGTCGGCAGCGGCGGGTTTTGCAGG
>NZ_DAIUCO010000402.1:0-1932 GCF_036846085.1 Noviherbaspirillum sp.
CCGACAACGTTGTAGCGCTGCCGACGTGGCGGGCTGTGAAAGGCCGACTCGGTCGGCCGCACGGGAGACGTGAGCTTCGTCTAAAAGCGCGTCAAGTACGACAAGAAGGTTGAGATCGAGCGATCTTAAATTCATGCGATGGATAATAGACTATATGGATTATCGATTGGAATAATTTCTTTGCGAAACGCATGGTTTCTTCATCCCAACCTTGTGGAGAAGATCATGTCCAAAACCATCATCCTTCTATTTCATCCCGATCTTTCGCGTTCTAACGCCAACGCTGCGTTGGCCCGAGCTGCGGCAGAGCTGCCGGATGTCGAAGTCGTTGATATGCAATCTGTCTATCCCAACGGCATCGACATGCATCGAGACGGTGAAAGCGAGGCGGCACGTCTGCTGGCAGCCGACCGCATCGTGTTTCAGTTTCCCATGCAGTGGTATTCGACACCGCCCTTGCTCAAAGCATGGCAGGACGCCGTTCTTACACGCATGTTCTACATGAACTATGAAGCGGAGGGCCGAATGTTCGAGGGGACTGAACTCCTGCTGGCGGTTACCCTGGGTAATTCGGCCGACGCCTACCGCCCAGGCGGAAGCAATATGTTCGAAATCGATGCACTGTTCGCGCCACTTCGTGCGACCGCAAATCGCTGTGGTCTCACGTGGTCTTCGCCATTCGTCCTCTATGAAGCACATAGGCTCTCGCCTGAGGCGCTTGAGACAGCTGCGTTAGCCTATGCCGATCGCCTGACGACTTGGATAGCGTCAACCCCCACTCGAAATGCGGAGGTGGCCTACGCATGACAAAAATGCACGACACTTTTGTTGACCTCGGACGCGGCACCCCTGTTTGGTTTACGTGGTCGGCCAGGGTCTTACCAGTTGGCCTTCTTGCCCAGTTTCTGAGCGCCGGTTCAGCGCTCTTTCAAAATGGCGAGCTCTGGGGAATTCATGCAGCAATCGGTGGCATTCTCGCCGTCCCGGCTCTTGCGCTTGTTGGCGGCAGCCTGTCACTGTCTTGGCTGCGGGGCTTCGGTTGGTGGAGCGGCCTCGTCTTTATTCTCTATGTGAGCCAAGTGTTGCTCGCAGCGGGATCGCAGCCATTGCCGCTCTCGTTTCATCCGTTCAACGGTGCCCTTCTGTTAACAGCGAGCCTTGTGCTTCTGGCCAAGGTCGAGAGGCGTCGCACTCAGCCTGTCGTGCTGGATTCTGACGGCGCTCGGCAGAGGCGCAGCTATAGTGACTGACAGGAATATGGTGTCAAAAGGAGCCGTCCTCTCCGTGCCGGCCTTAACATGGCGCGTGTCACGACAACGATGGAATGCCAGCAGGTACCGTTTCTGATCCGGCTGGATCCGGCGTCCTGCTGACTGCAACTTCCGCTAAGCGCAGCCCGGAAAAAAATCATACAGTCATCTACGCAAGAGTCACTGCGCTAACGGAGGGCAAGAACACCTCAATCGCAAAATAGCTACCAGCATACGGGTTAACAATGCCTCCCTTGTGCTTCACCTTCCATAATTCAGAAAGTAAGGAACTTGACGATGACTAACAGGGTCGCACTGGTAATTGGTGCATGCAACGGATCCGGCTACTCCACCGCACTCTGTCTCGCTAAATCCGGTTTCCACATCATTGGAACCTTGAGCTACTCCCCGGAATCCGGACAGTGACGGAAGCTACGAACTGACGTCTGCTGATCTCCATGAACGAGGAGATCAGAATATGAAGAAGCGCAGGAATCATGACGCGGGCTTCAAGGCTCGCGTTGCGCTGGAGGCCGTGAAAGGCGAGCGCACCGTGTCGGAGTTAGCCGCGGAATACGGCGTGCATCCGACGATGATCCACCAGTGGAAGAAGACGCTGCTTGACGGGGCGGCGGACATCTTCGAACGGGGCGGCAAGAAGACCGCCGAGGTCGACGAGGGC
>NZ_DAIUCO010000403.1:0-1780 GCF_036846085.1 Noviherbaspirillum sp.
GGATGTCGTCATACGACTGTGTATTGGCATCCACGCCGGTGCTGTCGTAGCCGGTTGCATCGTAGCCTGTCGCGTCGTAGCCGGCGGACTCATAGCTGGACTCGTAACGGTTCTGGGCCGAGCTTTTCAGGAAACGTGCGAGCAGCAGACCGGCGATGACCGATCCGGCGAACAACACGCCCGGTGAACGGCGACCGAGGTCTTCAGCATCGCGCAGCAGCGTATCCAGATCCTTGTTGCGCAAACCCGCGCTGAGCGACTCGATACGGTCGGCAGCCATGCTGACGTAACGGCCCGCCTCCGGCTTTCCTTCGCCCTGGAGGCGATCTGCCGTGCTGCGGATTGCCTGCGCAACCGAATCGACCTGCGTCACCGCTGTGGTCTTCTGCTGCTCGAACAAAGTACGACCCTGTTCCTTCGCGCGTCCGGCGAGGTCCTTGGCATAACCCTTGGCTTCGCTGGCCACACGACCGGTCTTGTCCTTCAGCGCATCGGTTGCCGATGATTGCTGACCGGTGCCCTGGGAAGTCGTGCCCACATTATCCGAAGTGGCTCCGAACCCTGCTGTCGAGTTCGTATGTCCGGTATCTTTATCTGCCATCGTCATCACTCCTTGAAATTGTTGGTAATGAAGGTCTGTTCTGCGAAGAACGTTTCCACGGTATTGATAGTTGTTTGAAATGCAAACCGTTAATTAGTTCGCATGATTACTGAATTGCTTGATGAAGGACGACCATGTGACGTTTTAATAGAAAGTCGAGCACTGCGACATGCTCTCGGACAAACCGGGAGTGCAAATCATCCGGGTAGAAATCGAGCACAAAATCAGGATGGCTTGCCGGTTGGCCGAATAGGATTCGATGTCGCCGTCCATGCTCATGCAATCAATGTGCCATTACGTCATGCGCGAATATCCGGCGACGAACTCGCTTCTCGTTAACTTTGCCTCATCAAGATCAGGGCTTTCTTGCGGTTCGATCAATTGACCCCTTTGCCATAGACGAAATATGACTTTTTCTTGCCTAAATATCGATGACTTCAGGCATGGGCAAGGTGTACCATGCGCGTTTTTCCAGGGAGAATGTTTCGATGGGCTACGAAAATCTGTTTGTAATTTTGGTGAGCATTGGCGTGGCAGGAATGATCATTTACTGGATCGCGTACCAGACCGGACGCCTGCACGGCTATCGACACGGACTTGAAAAGGGAACCACACTCACGTCCCGCGTGCAGCATCTCAAGGGAATGTCGGACGGCTATGTGATGGCGATTCAGCACACGCCCGGGCAGCGCAATGAATACATGAACAACGTATTGCTGAAGATGGGCTCGATCACCCAGGCGGACGTCGAAGCCGATCGGCAGCGGCGCCGCCAGTTACAGGGTTGAAGACGGGATTGGCTTGCGTCGCGCCGGTTAGCGCAGGGAACAATCAGGTGGCCTTCGCAAGGACGGAAGCCACGATATGCGCGATGCCATGTGCGAGCATCGCCGCCTCGATGCCGCGGCGCCAGTAAACAAAGCCGAAGATCACGCCGAACACGGTGTTGGCGAGAACGACAAACGCGGCAAGGCTCGCATCCATTTGCGCTGTCTGCGCGGCAACTGCGGGCAGGTGTCCCGCTCCGAACAGCAGTGCGCTCACGATGATCGCCATCCAGATCCATCTCGCCCGGACGGCGCCCGCGCCGCCTTGCACGAATCGCCATCCGAGCCACGCAATCAGGGTCATCACACCCCAGCGCAGCAGCACTTCTTCCGTGATGCCGCCATACAGGAC
>NZ_DAIUCO010000404.1:0-1700 GCF_036846085.1 Noviherbaspirillum sp.
CGGCAAGCACATCCACGAAACCCGCGAGTGGATCATCCGCAATTCGCCGGTGCCGATCGGTACCGTGCCGATTTACCAAGCGCTGGAGAAGGTCAACGGCAAGGCCGAGGACCTCACCTGGGAAATCTTCCGCGACACGCTGATCGAGCAGGCGGAGCAGGGCGTCGACTACTTCACCATCCATGCCGGCGTGCGGCTGCAGTATGTGCCGCTGACGGCGAAGCGCATGACCGGCATCGTCAGTCGCGGCGGCTCGATCATGGCGAAATGGTGTCTCGCGCATCACAAGGAATCGTTCCTCTACGAACACTTCGAGGACATCTGCGAAATCATGAAGGCTTACGATGTGTCCTTCTCGCTCGGCGACGGGTTGCGTCCGGGTTCCATCTACGACGCCAACGACGAGGCGCAGCTCGGCGAATTGAAGACGCTCGGCGAACTGACGCAGATCGCGTGGAAGCATGACGTGCAGGTCATGATCGAAGGCCCCGGCCATGTGCCGATGCACCTCATCAAGGAAAACATGGACCTGCAGCTGGAACAATGCCATGAAGCGCCGTTCTATACCCTGGGGCCGTTGACCACCGACATTGCGCCGGGTTACGACCACATCACCTCCGGCATCGGCGCCGCGATGATCGGCTGGTACGGCACCGCGATGCTGTGCTACGTGACGCCGAAGGAACACCTCGGTCTGCCGAACAAGGATGATGTGAAGGAAGGCATCATCACTTACAAGTTGGCCGCGCATGCCGCCGATCTCGCCAAGGGACATCCCGGCGCGCAAATCCGCGACAATGCCCTGTCGAAAGCGCGTTTCGAGTTCCGCTGGGAAGACCAGTTCAACATCGGCCTCGATCCGGACAAGGCACGGGAATTCCATGACGAGACCCTGCCGAAGGACTCGGCCAAGGTCGCGCACTTCTGTTCGATGTGCGGCCCGCATTTCTGCTCGATGAAGATCACGCAGGATGTGCGTGACTATGCGGCGGCGCAGGGGATTTCGGACGAGCAGGCGCTGAAGAAAGGCATGGAAGTGAAAGCGGTGGAATTCGTCAAGAGCGGTGCGGAAATTTATCGAAAGCAGTGAGTGGCAGATGGACATTGAATTGAACGGGGTGCCCCATCCGGTTGCGGAGAACATGAACGTGCAGGACCTGATTGCATCGCTGGATCTGGCCGGCAAGTCGCTGGCCGTGGCGATCAACCGGGAGGTGGTGCCGCGGCAGATGTGGGCGCAGAGGACATTGCAACCGAGCGACCGGGTAGATATCGTGCGGGCCATCGGCGGCGGTTGAGCCGGAAAAGAACGTTCCCTCCCTTTCAAGGGGAGGGCTAGGGTGGGGATGGGTTAAACCATGCAAGGGCAAACGAGCAACTTCACAAGACCGGTCGCCAAGACTCTGCGCAAGACAATGACCGATGCGGAACAGGCATTGTGGCGGCGCTTGCGTGGAAACCAGCTGGGCGTAAAGTTTCGACGTCAGCATCCTTTTGAAAATTACGTGCTCGACTTTGTTTGTATTGAACGTCGGATTGTCGTTGAAGTGGATGGTTCTCAGCATAGCGAAGACAAACCATACGACGATCGCCGTTCTGACTTTTTACGATCTGCAGGATTTCAAGTACTACGTTTTTGGAATAACGAGGTGCTAAACCAAATGGATGCGGTTTTGCAGAGTATCTGGACTGCGCTAGAC
>NZ_DAIUCO010000405.1:0-1551 GCF_036846085.1 Noviherbaspirillum sp.
GCCCAGAGCAGGCGCTGGCGGTAGCGGGAGAGGTGAACTTTCGGACGGGTGGTCGGCATGGCGTTCAATGGAGTAGCAAAGCCGCCATGATAGGCAGTCGCCGTCGCCGTGACTGTGTGGAAATTGTCGGAACTTTGAATGCGGAACTTACAATTTCACGACAGTTTGCCGACCCTCCCGCTCAGCCTTCGCTGCGCGGCATCTTCGCCGCCAGTTCCGCCATGCCGGCCAGCAGTTCGATTGGCAGCGGGAACACGATGGTCGACGTGCGGTCGCCCGCGATCGTGCCGAGCGTCTGCATGTAGCGCAGTTGCATCGCGCCCGATTGCCGGGACAGCACCTGTGCCGCCTGCATCAGCTTTTCGGATGCCTGCAGTTCGCCTTCCGCATGGATCACCTTGGCGCGGCGCTCGCGCTCCGCCTCCGCCTGCCGCGCGATGGCGCGTATCATCGATTCGTCGAGGTCGACATGCTTGATCTCGACATTCGCCACCTTGATGCCCCAGGCATCGGTCTGCGCATCCAGCACCTGCTGGATATCCAGGTTCAGCCGCTCGCGCTCGGCCAGCATGTCGTCGAGCTCATGCTTGCCCAGCACCGCGCGCAGGGTCGTCTGCGCAAGCTGGCTGGTCGCCTCGAAGAAATTGGCGACCTGGATGATGGCCTTTTCCGGATCGACGACGCGGAAGTAAAGGACCGCGTTGACCTTCACCGATACGTTGTCGCGCGAAATCACATCCTGGGTCGGCACGTCCAGCACGACGGTGCGCAGGTCCACCCGCACCATCTGCTGCAGAACCGGGATGATGATGATCAGCCCCGGCCCCTTCACGCCCCAGAAGCGGCCGAGCTGAAAGACGACGCCGCGCTCGTATTCCCGCAGCACGCGGATGGACATGGCCAGCACGATGATGAGGACGATGAAGGGGACGATCAGTCCGGCGATGCTGAAGTCGAAGTACATGCTTATTCTCCTTGTTTGTCGGTGCCGGCGGGAACGACCCGCAGCACCAGTCCATCGCGTGCCACGACACGCACCCTTTGCATGCGATGCAGCGGCGCATCGCTGACCACCCGCCATGTCTCGCCGTGGATATGCGCCCATGCATCTTCCGGCGTTACGTTCACGATCTCCGCTTGGCTGCCGATCATGTCGCCCGGCCCTGCCTTGGCGGGACGGCGCCGGGTTTTCAACGCCACGGCGGCGATGGCCGCGACGAACAATGCGCTTGCGACGGCGATGCCGGCGATCAACCCGACCGGGATGCCGTACCCCGGCAGGTCGGTATCGATGAGCATCAATGCGCCCGTGACGAAGGCGGCGATGCCGCCGAGGCCGAGCGCGCCGAAACTGGGCAGGAAGGCTTCCGCCAGCAGGAAGGCCATCCCGAGAATGATCAGCGCCAGCCCCGCATAGTTCACCGGCAAGAGCTGCAATGCGTACAAGCCGAGCAGCAGGCAGATGCCGCCGACCACGCCCGGCACCACCATGCCGGGGCTCATGAACTCGAACATCAGGCCGTAGATGCCGATGGTCACCAGGATCAGCGC
>NZ_DAIUCO010000406.1:0-1430 GCF_036846085.1 Noviherbaspirillum sp.
CCCTAACCCTCCCCCTACGAGGGGGAGGGAACTCTACGGAGGGCTGCTGATGAACAAAGTCGCTGATTACACTTCGGCAGCTGAAAAAATATTTCAGGCAACAGCGCATTCATAGAAAAGCGACAAGCTCAGACGAGCGCAATTCCACCGGAGACGCGAGCATCATGACCGAGCACACCAAGACCGACGGCCTGCCGGAGTTCGAGGCGCAAATCCTCGAGCGTGCCAAGCCGCGCAGCGAGCGCATGGCCAGCGACAAGATCGAATGCAATGCCTGTCCGGTGTTGTGCCAGATCACGGCGGGAAGGTCCGGCGCCTGCGACCGCTACGCCAATGTCGACGGCACCCTGGTGCGTGTGGATCCGGTGGTTCTCCTGAGAAAGACCCTGGCGTCGGAAGATGGCGCAGTCGTGCCGTTCACCGGCCGCCCCGTTTTGCCCGACGCCGAGGGCAATGCCGTCGCCGAAGCCGAATGGAACGGCGACCTGTTGCAATCCGGCGAGGTGTTCGTCACCGGCGTGGGTTCCTCCACCACGTATCCCGACTACAAGCCCGCTCCCTTCATCGTTTCCTCCAACGCCCGAGGCGTCGACATGGTGACGGTGGTGACCGAAGGCATCTTCAGTTACTGCAGTCTCAAGGTAAAGATCGATACCGACCGCTATCTTGGCCCGGAACAGGCGAATGTCCGCTACAAGGGCGAAGTCGTCGGCCATGTGACGACCGCCGAATACGGCTCCCAGATGCTGTCGCTCGGCGGCGTTCACCACCTCACCGGCGGCAGCAAGAAGGAAGGCCGGCTCACGGTGGAAATGATGCAGCTGCTCGGCAACAAGCAACCGGCGGACCTGAGCATCGACGGCGGCTCCCAGATCCTGATCCAGGCCGGCCGCGCGCCCATCGTCAACGGCGTGGAAGAGCAGCGGATGCGAGTCGGCTGCGGATCGGCGACGATCGGCATTTTTGCCCGGCAATTCTTCGGCCTTGCGGATGAAGTTATCGTCGTCGACGACCATATCACCGGTGTACTCACCGAACACCAGGCCGGCCGCTGCCTCGACATGCCGCTGTCCGGCGTCAAGATCCGCGGCCGCAAATCCACGCCCGGCCGTTACTTCCAGGTTGCCAATCCCGGCGTCGGCTGGGGCGGCACCGACATCGCCGACCCGCTCGCCATCATTGAAGGCTGGGACCAGGCCATCGCGCGCCCGGGAATGCGGCTGCTGATGACCTCCACCACCGGTGAGCATGCCGCCTGGTTCATCCTCGACGACAACCTGCAACCGGTCGAACAGCCGATGCCGCCCGAGGTCGAGAAGGTGGTCCAGCGCATCGGCGAAAATTGCGAGCCGTCGCTCACCACCGTCCTGTTCCTTGGCGGCGCCGGCGGCAGCCTGCGCGCCGGCGTGACCGAGAACCCGGTATTGCTG